>JBNMJR010000037.1:0-13951 GCA_050873925.1 Acetatifactor sp. | reverse complement strand
TGTAAAATAGGGAATTGCGGATTCGCTTTTCATAGTTATCACCAAGGTCGTTATTTTGCATAAAAATAGTATTATATATACATACTATTGCATCAAATGAAAAGTTACAATAAGAACATCAAAGAAATACATCCGGGAACAAAAGGAGAGATGTTCATATGGAAAAGGTAAAACTTGGAATTATTGGTATTGGGAGTATGGGAAGCGGCCATGCCGGCAATGTGTTGAAAGGCCTGGTGCCGAATATGGAGCTGACCGCAGTGGCGGATATCCGTCAGAGCCGTCTGGACTGGGCCAGAGAAAATTTTCCGGAGACTGTGGCGGTATTTGACGATGGCAGGACAATGATCGACTCGGGAACCTGTGATGCTGTGCTGGTGGCTACACCGCATTACCTGCATCCGGAATTCGTCATCTATGCGCTAGAACATGGGCTGCATGCCATCAGTGAAAAACCGGCAGGGGTTTACACAAAGCAGGTGCACGAGATGAATGAGGTGGCGGAAAAGTCTGACAAGACATTTGCCATCATGTTGAATCAGAGAACCAACTGTGTTTACAGAAAACTGCATGAGATGATCCGGAGTGGAGAGCTGGGACAGCTGCGGCGGGTCAATTGGATCATCACCGACTGGTATCGCAATCAGAGCTATTACGATGCAGTGGGATGGAAAGCCACCTGGGACGGAGAAGGCGGCGGGGTATTGCTGAACCAGTGCCCGCACCAACTGGATCTGCTCCAATGGCTGTGTGGCATGCCTGTGAAAGTGAGAGCTTTCTGCCATGAGGGAAAATGGCATGACATTGAAGTGGAGGATGATGTGACGGCTTACATGGAGTTCGAAAACGGTGCCACAGGTGTATTCGTGACCACCACGGCGGATGCACCCGGAACCAATCGTCTGGAACTGACATTTGAAAGGGGAAAGATCGTATGCGAGGATAACAAACTGATCTTCGACAAACTGTCCACCAACGTGAGTGATTATTGCAAGACAGAAAAAGAAGGATTTAAAAAGCCGGAATGCACTAGGATCGAGATCAAAACAGACGGACAGAATGAACAGCATATCGGCGTGCTAAAGGCTTTTGCAGATCATATTTTAAAAGGAACGCCACTGGTAGCAGAGGGGGCGGAGGGCATCCGGGGGCTGACACTGTCCAATGCCATGCATCTGTCCAGCTGGCTGGATCGAACGGTGGAACTGCCTTTGGATGAAGAATTGTTTTTAAATGAATTGAATAAAAAGCGTGCTGTTTCCAGAAAAAAAGAAGATACAGACATTGTGTTTGATACCACAGGAACCTATTAGGAGGAGAAAAAGATGAAAGCGAAGATCACTGGTTTTGCAGATGAAATTGCACCGGAGCTGACCGCACAAATTGCCGGGCTGAAGGGACTTGGAATGTCCTATGTAGAGATGAGAGGAGTGGATGGAAATAATCTGATCTACCACACAGATGAAAAGGTGGCGCAGATCAAGAAGACACTGGATGATAACGGAATCCGGCTGTCTGCACTGGGATCCCCGTTGGGAAAGATTCAGATCACAGATGATTTTGCCCCTCATTTTGAAGAATTCAAGAGGGCGGTAGAAATCAGCCACAAGATGGAATGCCCCACTATCCGTATGTTCAGCTTTTATATTCCCCGAGGAAGTGATCCGGCAGCATATGAAGGGGAAGTCTCTGAACGGCTCGGCAGATTCATAGACTATGCCAAGGCAAATGACATTCTTCTCCTGCATGAAAATGAAAAGGAAATCTACGGAGCGATGGCTGCGGAGTGCAGGAAACTGATGGGCACTTTCTATGGAGATCATTTCAAGGCTATTTTCGATTTTGCAAACTTTGTACAGTGTGGACAGGATACGTTAGAGGCCTATGAAATGTTAAAGCCCTACATTGCATATATTCACGTGAAGGATGCTTTGAAAGCCGATCAGAGCGTAGTGCCCGCCGGTTATGGCGATGGAAATGTTGCGTTGATCCTGAAAGATCTGCTTTCCTCCGGCTTTGACGGCTTCCTGTCCCTGGAACCCCACCTGTTTGATTTCACGGGGTTCCGGGCACTGGAGAAAGACGGCAGGAGCATAGCCGGGAAAAACGGCAAGACTCTCAGCGGACTGGAGGCATTTACGGTGGCATATGAGGCTCTGAGGAAGATACTGGAAGCATGTTCCCCGGAAATGGTATAAGTTTCCGTATCAGGTGGGGGTAGAATTACCGGCCTTCTCAATATATTCTGTGGGAGTATAGCCGGTGTATTTCTTGAATACCTGACTGAAATATTGTGGATTATTGCCGAATCCTACGGATCTGGCGATAGTTTTGATATTGTCATTGTGATAATACACCATAAGGCGGATGGCTTGTTCCATCCGCTTTTTGTTCAGGTAATCGGAGAAACGGATTCCTTCTTCCTTTACGAACTGCTTGCTCAGGTAACCGACACTGACGAAGAGATAATTTTCTGCCAGCCATTTTAAGGAAAGGGTCTCGCAATCCAGATGAGCTTCCACGTAGGATTTTAAGAGACTGATATTGGCTCCGCCTTTGACAGGGGCTGCTTCGTCCTTTTCCTGCAGGAGTACGATTTCTGCCAGCTTCCGGATCTCAGAGGTCTGGGTGCAGGAATACAGGCGGCGGAAGAAATCACAGGCAATATCCAAAGGTGGCTCTTCTCCGGAATTATCGGGATTCAGGAAAAGACCCAACGCGATATTTCTGGCAACGTCCGGTGTCATGGAAGGGGTGAAGACGGAATCCAGCAATGCAGGGATATCTTCCGGGGTATGAGGACCGACAAATGCCTCCCGCAGTTTGGAGATCCGCCAGGGGGCGGCTACGTTGTTATGAAGCTCTTTGATCTCACCGGTGCTGGGCTGGATCAGAAGAATCCTTTCATAACGGGATATCTTGAAAATAATCTGTTCAAACAATTGCTCTGAAGTATCACTGTGAAGAAAAGAGGTCTCAAAAGTCACACTCTGTTGCGGATAGTGAAGTTCTTCCAGAGATTGGCGGATCATTTCCTGATGTGCCAGAGTCGGGGAGGACAAGATAAAAAGAGCACTGTTCTTCACATAAATAACGGGGAAAATCCGTTCAGCCCCACAGGAACGCAGAATCTGTGTCATATCCGTGAGAAAGCTTTTCAGGTAGGTTTCCTCTACAAAAGAGCAGACACAGGCATACAATCCTTTCTCTGGAATGGATAGAAGCCCCTGATATTTTTTGAATACCTGGGAGAAATTGTCCGGCTGATCCAGGGATTCCATGATCAGTCCCTGCTCCAGGGGAGTCTGCATGTCTTTTAACAGCAGTGCCTGTTCCGCCTTCTTTTGTTCTTCTTTCTGCTTCTTCTCTTCGCGGATCGTAATCAGGCAGTCGATCAGTTCCTGCTTGTCGGTAGGCTTTAAGAGATAATAGCGGACACCGTATTTCATGGCTTGCTTGGCATATTCGAATTCACTGTACCCGGATAGCAGGATAAAAGTGATCCGGGAATCGGTGCGGGAGGAACGCTCGATCAGCTCCAGACCGTTTAAAATAGGCATTTTGATATCTGTGATCACTACATCAGGATAATCATCACAGATCCGGTCGTAAGCCTCCATACCGTTTTTGGCGGTGGCAATCACTTCATAGCCGAGGGAATTATAATCGATCATGGAAGAAAGCGCCTCGCGTATGATTTGTTCATCATCTACAATCATCAATCTGAGCATAAGAGTCCTCTCTTTCTTTCGGAATGGTCAACAGTACGATAGCCATTCCGTTTTCATTATATATGGATAATCCGTAGCGGTCACCGAAGAGCAGTTTCAGGCGGGAATTGATATTTACCAGTCCCACGCCGGAGCCCTGGGGGGTGACTTGCTTGTGTTCCAGTTTCCATATCAGGTCATCTTCGAAATGGGAGCCGGTATTTGCTACGGTAATCTGGTAAGCGGTATCTTTTTCGAAAATAGTGACGGCAATATGACAGACATCGTCACTGAATTCCAGGGCATATTTTAAGGCATTTTCTACCAAAGGCTGGATACACAGAGTCGGAACATAAATATGGGAAATGTCATCCGGCACGTGCAGTTGGAAATCCAGTCGGTCACCAAAACGGATCTGCTGGATTCGGATGTAATCCTTTAAAACAGCCAGCTCATTTTTTAAAGGGATCAGATCTTCTTTGCTGTTGACTGCAGCACGGAACAGATTCCCAAGGGAACGGACCATGGTGGAGATATCATCCGCCCCGTATTTCTGGGCCATCCAGTTGATGGTGTCCAGAGTGTTATAGAGAAAATGCGGATTGATCTGTTGCTGGAGCATCTTGATATTGGTGTCCCGCAGCAACAGCTGCTTTTCATAGTTTTTATCCCGCAGAGTCTTTACATTGGATTTCATTTCATCAAAGGTTACGTGCAGCTGGCCGATCTCATCGGTGCGGAGGCTGTAATCGTAGTGGGCGGCATCCTCCGGATCCGGAAGACCCTGTCCGAAACAGCGGATCTTCTCAACCAGAAGATCCAGGTGGTGCAGAATACGGCGCAGTACCAGCTGGGCCAGAAAAAGAGCAATGATCACGATCACGGCGGAGAACAGGATCACCCGGAGCAGAACAGTCTGGATCGAGGAAAAGAGCGGATCGTAATTCTGAAAATACAGATAATTCCATCCGGTGTCTGGAAACTCACCCTGAATGATAAAGGTCTTTCGCTTATCTATAGAAAGAATGGAATAATGGTTGCTGCCATGGTTCAATGTCTGCAACAGGCTTGGGTATAATTCCGGATGGTACGCTTCTTTCGGGTAAAACTGTGTGCTGTCGGTAAACAGAATAAACCGGGAACGCATGGAGGAAGAATATCCGGCATTCTCCAGAGCATCGCTGATAAGCCGATCTAAGTCTACCACGATATACAGGTAAGCCAGATGATCCAGGGATAAGTGACGTAGCTGCCGGATATCCCGGTAGAGCACAATGGTATCATCGGTGGTAACAGGTTCTCCCCAGTTAGCCCGGCCTTGAGAAGCAGCAGCTGTTTCCGCCAGCTTCTCCAGAGAAAATGCATCCAGATCAGAAGCGTTGCCCATACAGATCAGTGTATCATCGGGAAGCACCAGACTGATGGATTTGATATAATCATCATCAAAGATATAAGGATAGAGAGCTTCATAAACGGTTCGTTTTCTCTGTGCGTTCCGGATACTGTAGGGAGTCTCTCTGATGTCGGTGAGATTCTCCTGAATAATGGTATCAGACAGGATTCGGGCGGAACTGGATTCCACGGATTCCATACGTGCAGTCACGTAGGAAGATACATAATTCAGGGATTGCGCATTGGCGGAGTACAGTTCTCGGGCATAGTTCCGGGAAAGAATCTGAATTCCTATCTCAAAGGCGATGAATACGAAGAAAAGTGTTACTGACAGGATCAGCAATATTTTCTTATATAAAGAAAGATTATTAAAACGCTGTGATAAATTACTCATGGAAAAACCTCCGTACCATGGTTATTATATAGTAAAAGTAAAGGAAGTTCAATTTACAGCTCCCGGTAGAAAATAAAAAGCCGTTTTTTGAACATGCCGGAGCCGTTTTTTAAACACGAAATTGTGCAAAATGCTATCGACAATATGGAAAAAACTGGAATATCATGAAAATATGACGAAAAAGATGCAAAAAAATGGTTAAAAAGCCGTTTTTTTACATCGACACAACCATTATTTGACTTTACCATTATACAAAATAGACATAAAATGAATTCATCAAAACAACAACGAGGGATGCGTAAGACACATCCGACAGATGGTATGGGAGGTATGACAAATGAAAAAAAGAATTATTGCAGGTCTTATGGCTGTAATGATGACAATGTCTCTGGCAGCATGCGGAAGCAGCAACTCCGGTGACGCAGGTACAGCAGGATCCACTACCGCAGGTGATAACAGCGAGGCACAGGCTTCCAGCGGTGACAAAGTTACCCTGAATCTTTGTTGGTGGGGTAACCAGACAAGAAATGATGTAACCAAGAAGGCAGTTGACCTTTACATGGAACAGAACCCCAACGTAGAGATCAAGGTAGAATTTACTGACTGGTCCGGTTACTGGGATAAACTTTCCGCAATGGCAGCAGGTGGTAACCTTCCCGATATTATCCAGATGGATTACTCCTATCTGCAGCAGTATCAGCAGAGCGGACAGCTGGCTGATCTGAGCCAGTTCATTGACAGCGGCGTCATCGATACCAGCAAGATCGCAGACAGCGTTATCGAGAGCGGCTCTATTGATGGAACCTGTTACGCATTGAGCTTAGGAAGCAATGCTCCTATGATGGTATACGATAAAGCAGTTGTAGAGGAAGCCGGAGTTGAGATCCCCGAGCAGATGACCATTGAAGAGTTATATGATATCGGTCAGACCATTTACGAGAAGACCGGTGTGAAGACCTACTTCGACGGTGGTATCAACATGATGCAGATCATCGCAAGAACCCAGGACTCTCACTTGTTTGATGAACTGGCAGCAGGTACCAAGACCGCTTGCGAGACCCATTTCGCTAATGTAGATAAGTTCAACAAGGCTGAATCCGCTATTTCTCCTGACCTTCTGGCAGAGAAGAACCCGGATGTTGTAGAGACCAAGCCTATCATTGATGGAACTACCTGGAATGATTTCTCTTATTCCAACCAGTACATCAGTATTGCCAACACTGCAGGCAGAGATCTTGGAATTACCATGTATCCTACCACCAGTGATGCAACCAACCAGCCTATGTTCTTAAAACCCAGCCAGTTCTTCTCCATTGCTGAGACTTCTCAGAACAAGGAAGAAGCTGCTAAGTTCCTGAACTGGTTCACCAACAGCGTTGATTGCAACAACATTCTGATGGCTGAAAGAGGCATCCCCGTAAACAGCGATGTGGCAGAAGCAATCAAACCCAATGTGGATGAGAATTCCCAGAAGGTATTTGATTACATTGCAGAAGTATCCAAGATTGCAACTCCGATCGACGATCCCGATCCCTCCGGTAAGGGTGAAGTAGAAGCACAGTGCAAGACCATTGTTGAGAATCTGCGTTACGGTGATGTGGATGCAGCAGGAGCAGCAGAAGAATTCGTAACCACATCTCAGAAGATTCTGAGCGAAGCAGCAAAGTAAGACTTCTGAAGTAAGACCGTTATAACAATTATAACAAATTGCAATAAACAGGCGCCTGGATCCCATCCGGCATCGGGCGGGAGCCGGGCGCCTGTCAGTTATAAGAAGCGGCAGAAGGAGAGGAAAAATGAGCAAACAAAAAACTTCCCCCAAGAGAAAAAGAACATTGGGACAGTGGCTGGATACTCCTAATGTATCCGGATATGTGTTTGTAGGACCGTTCATTATCGGTTTTCTTACATTCATGATGGTACCCATGCTTTTATCTTTTGCATTTTCATTTACAAGATACAATATTCTGCAGTCCCCTACTTTTATCGGACTGGAAAACTATATTACCATGTTCACGGATGACCCGAAGTTCTGGAAGGTATTCGGAGTTACCATGTATTATGTAATCTTCTCCGTGCCTCTTCGTCTGATCATGGCATTGATCGTAGCAATGCTTCTGGTGAAGAGCACAAAACTGTCCGGTTTCTACAGAGCAGTGTACTATTTACCTTCCATTATCGGTTCCAGTGTGGCGGTTGCCATCCTGTGGAAGAGAATGTTCGCCAGCGATGGTGTGATCAATGGTCTGTTCGGACTGGATATCGCATGGCTGGGACGTTCCGACACCGCAATCTGGACACTGATCATTCTGGCAGTATGGCAGTTTGGTTCTTCCATGCTGATCTTCCTGTCCGGCTTAAAACAGATTCCCGTAAGCCTGTATGAGGCAGCTACCATGGACGGAGCCAACGGTATTCAGAGATTCTTCAAGATTACCCTCCCCATGCTGACACCCACGATCTTCTTTAACCTGATCAACCAGTTGATCAATGGTTTTATGGCATTTACACAGAGTTACATTATTACACAGGGAAAACCCAGGGATACCACCCTTTTCTATACTGTATATATGTACCAGAACGCATTTACCTTTAACAAACTGGGCTATGGATGTGCACTTGCATGGTTTATGATTCTGGTAGTTGGAATCTTAACACTGATCTTGTTCAAGACCCAGAACAAGTGGGTATATTATGAATCAGAAGGTTGATGGTGAGCGTATGAAAAAAGGATATAAAGAAAAAAGAATGGCTATCGGAGTGATTTATCATATCTTCACCTTCCTCTTTGCATGCGTGATGATATATCCGTTAGTATGGATGGTACTTAGTTCTTTTAAGGACACCAATGAGATCATCAGAACGGCATCGGAATTGATCCCGAAGCATTTCTCTCTGGAGAACTACAGAGTAGGCTGGCAGGGATTTGCAGGATACGGTTTCGGAACTTTCTTTAAAAACTCTTTCGTGATCGCCGGTTTATCCACCATCGGGGCAGTGGCTTCCTCTGCTGTGATCGGATACGGCTTCGCAAGAATTGATTTTAAATTCAAGGGATTCTGGTTCGCATGCATGTTGTTGTCCATGATGCTTCCGTTCCAGGTAGTAATGATCCCTCAGTACATTATCTTTAATAAATTGGGATGGGTCGGTTCTTACCTTCCTATCATTGCTCCTCAGTGGTTCGGTCAGGGATTCTTCATCTTCCTGAATATCCAGTTCATCAAGGGTATTCCTGTGGATCTGGATGAAGCAGCCAGAATGGACGGATGTTCTACATATACGATCTTCTTCAGGATCATCCTTCCGCTGATCAAACCTTCACTGGTAACCAGTGCAATTTTCTCCTTCATGTGGAGATGGGATGATTTCCTGGCAGCACTGTTATACTTAAGCGATCCTCTGAAATATCCGGTGAGCTACGCTCTGAAGATGTTCTCGGATCCTACCGCAGGTTCTGACTGGGGAGCTATGTTTGCTATGGCAACCTTGTCCCTGATTCCTATATTTATCATTTTCCTGACTATGCAGAAATATCTGGTAGAGGGAATTGCATCCACCGGTATCAAGGGCTAAAGCTTTTCGGCGGGGAGACTGTTCCGGTTCTCCCCGCTTTCTTTATTTTTCACAAGATATTTAGAGGAGAGTGCATTATGGACACTGTTAGAAATCGGATAAAAGCCGTTCTGGAAGCTGTAGAACAGATGGTATATAGTGACAGACAACCTGTAACTTCCGTGAAAATTGCAAAGGCGGATTATTATTTTGCGGAAGAGTTCCACAGAGAGGGAAAGGATTTCCGGGATTTCGGACGCAACGAGACCTGGGGAGAGCTGGATCAGCATTATTTTTTCCTGGCAGATGTGACGATTCCTGAACGGATGGAGGGACATACAGTCAGGGCGGTATTAAATACCGGAGCCACCGATATCTGGAATACAGATAACCCCCAGATCATGGCTTACGTGAACGGCAAATTTGCTGCCACACTGGATATGAACCATCAGTTTATCATCCTGTCGGAACATGCCAAAGCCGGAGAAAATTATGAACTGGCTTTTTATGCATATTCCAGTGCATATGCGGGAACCTTTACCGGGACCAATTTCTTCCGTCTGGAGCTGGCAATCTACCGGGAAGAGGCAGCGAGACTTTATTATGATATGCAGGCCATTTATGAGGCGGCGGATCTGCTGCAGGAGGACAACTTGTCCAGAATCGAAGGATTTAAGGCGCTGGAAAAATGTGTGAACCTGTTGGATTTGCGCAAACCCGGTTCCGCAGAATGTTTTGAAAGCATGAGACAGGCGGCACAGATGCTGGAAGATACCTACTATGCCAACAGAAGACCGAACCCGGTGACGGTACATAGTATCGGACATACCCATATTGACGTGGCATGGAAATGGCCGCTGCGTCAGACCAGACAGAAGGCAGTGCGCAGCTTTGAAACGGTACTGAACCTGATGGATCGCTATCCGGAATACCGTTTTATGTCCAGTCAGCCGCAACTCTATGAGTTTGTGAAAGAAGATGCTCCCGGTGTCTTCGAACGTATTAAGGAGCGGATCAAAGAGGGCAGATGGGAAGCGGAAGGAGCCATGTGGCTGGAGCCGGACTGCAATATTTCTTCCGGTGAGTCCTTGATCCGTCATATCATCTATGGTCGCAGATTTTTCGAGGAAGAGCTGGGGGCGGAGAAAAATGAAGTGCTGTGGCTGCCCGATGTCTTTGGTTACAGCGCAGCGTTGCCTCAGATTCTGCAGAAATCGGGGATTCCTTATTTCATGACCACGAAGATCGGCTGGAATGAGTTCAACAGATTCCCCCATGACACTTTCCTCTGGAAGGGCATCGACGGAACGGAGGTACTGACGCATCTGATTTCCACCAGAAACTATCAGAAGCCCGGGGACCTGAAAATGGTGGGAAATCATTCCACTACTTATAACGGCTTACAGAATGCTTCCCAGCTGATGGGTACCTGGCAGCGCTATCAGGACAAGGATGTGAGCACTGATGTGCTGACCTGTTACGGATATGGAGATGGAGGCGGCGGCCCTACCGAAGAGATGCTGGAGCAGAGCAGACGATTGGAGCACAGCGTAGTGGAATGTCCTGTGGCGCGGCAAACCGGTGTAAAAGAATTTTTTCACATTTTGGAAGACAACATGGACAGAAAACGTCTGGCAGTATGGGACGGTGAGTTATATCTGGAATTTCATCGTGGCACCTATACGTCCATGGCGCAGAATAAAAAATTTAACCGTAAGGCGGAATTCAAAAACGGTGAGACTGAGCTGTATGCGGCAATGGCGGCACTTTTGGACAAAAAGTATACCTATCCGCAGGAAAAACTGGAGCACAGCTGGAAGCTGCTTCTGCTGAACCAGTTCCACGATATTTTGCCCGGTTCCTCTATTAAGGAGGTTTACGAGGATTCAGCTGCACAGTATGAAGAAATTTTTGCAGCGGATGAAGAAATGCTGAAGACGGCGAAGGAGAGCATCCGGGAGAAGCTGTTCCGGTATCACGCCGGGAAGTCGGAAGAGGTATGTGCGGTATGGAATCCCTTGAGCTTTGAACGTACCGGATTAGTGCGAAAAGAGGATGGCGGCTGGCAGAAGATAACAGCGGCTCCCAGCGGAGTCACCGTATGCAGACCGGAGAACTCCGGAGAAGAGAAATGCTTCACAGAGATTGTGATCGGAGAAAACGGATACCCGATCAGCTTCCACACACCTTATTTTATCGTGCGGATGGATGAAAATGCAGAGATTACAAGCCTGATTGACAACAGAGAGGACCGGGAACTGCTTCAACAGGGCAGGACCGGTAACCGCCTCACTGTCTATGAGGACCGTCCGACAGAATTCGATGCCTGGAATATTGACGAGGGATATCTGGAGAAAGCCTGGGATGTCACGAACGTGGAAGAATTCAGAGTATTGGAGAATGGACCGGAGACAGCGGCACTGTATGTACTCAGAAGTTTTCAGGATTCTACAATTGAACAGACAATCCGTTTCTATAGGCATACGGCGAGAATAGATTTTCAGACCAAAGCAAACTGGCAGGAACACCAGCAGCTGTTAAGAGTATCTTTCCCTATGGATATTCTGGCGCATGAAGCAGATTATGAGATCCAGTTCGGTAATGTGAAGCGCCCGACCCACAAGAATACTTCCTGGGACCGCGCAAGATTTGAGGTGTGTGCACATAAGTGGGCAGATCTTTCCGAGCCGGGATATGGTGTGGCATTGATGAACGACTGCAAATACGGTTATGACATTCATGAGGGCATAATGGGTCTGACGCTGATCAAGTCCGGTATTTTCCCCAATCCCGATGCGGATCAGGGAGAACATACATTTACCTATGCACTGTTCCCTCATCAGGGAGATTTCCGTAAAGGCGGTGTGGTGCGAGAAGCATATGATCTGAATTGCCCGATGACATGGGAGAAGATGCAGGGTGTCTATGAAGACAGTTTCTCCATACTGCAGATTGCCGAAGAAAATATTATGGCGGATACCGTGAAAGCTGCCGAGGATGGCAACGGTATTATCGTACGTTTCTACGAGACCTGGGGCATGCGTACGAAAGCGCATGTGATCTTTCCGCTTGTACCGGATGCGCAGGTAGTAGCCTGTGACTGTGTGGAAAACATTTCGGAAGCGGAGAATGCAGGGCTGATTCGCGTGGAAGATGGATGGAGCTTTATCATGAAACCTTACGAAATCAAGACTTTGCGTATTACGACTGATAAAAAGTAAGAAGATTACGAAGGAGAGCGTTATGATCAATATATTAGAATATGGTGCAGTGGGGGATGGACAGACCAACGATGCCCCTGCTATTCAGAAAGCAATCGATATATGTGCCGGACAGGGAGGAGGCGTAGTCCTCTTCCCCGGCGGCAGAACTTATTCTTCCGGGTATGTGCTGTTGAAATCCAATGTGGAGGTACATCTGGAGCCGGGAGCTGTCTGGAAAGCCAGCAGCAACATAGAAGATTATTACCCGCTGCGCAACAATGGTAAGATCACAGCCCATGAATCCGGATTGCCGTCCTTCTTGAACAGTGAATATGCGGGACGTCCGTTTCATGCCTTTATCTATGCACTGGGACAGGAAAATGTAACGATTTCCGGGCAGGGAACCATTGACGGCAGTGAGTCTATATTTTACGGTGATGATTCCGGTTATCATATTGAAGGATCCTATTATCCCAGAGTTCCACTGTTATTATTGGAGGATGTAAAACATCTTACCATTAAGGAAGTCCATCTGACCAACTGCGCATTCTGGACAGTGCATCTGGTAGGCTGCAGGGACGTGCTGATTGATGGCATTCGTCTGTTGAACAATCTGAAGATGGCAAATTCGGATGGTATTGATCCAGATCATTGTCAAAATGTCCGGATCAGCAATTGCCATATCGAATGCGGTGATGACGCCATTGTATTGAAGAATTCCGGAGATTACAAGAAATACGGTCCCTGTGAAAATATCGTGGTAACCAACTGTACGCTGGTATCCACCAGTGCGGCAGTTAAGTTCGGCACCGAGGGGGAATCCGATTTCCGTAACATTCTGGTGGAAAACTGTTGCATTTCCAGAAGTAACCGTGGAATTTCCATTCAGATCCGTGACAACGGCAATGTAGAGAATGTGACGTTCTCCAATATCGTTATGGAGACCAGAAGATTTTCCTACGAATGGTGGGGAAGAGCCGAAGCCATCTGCCTGACTGCGTTGGATCGTAAGCCCGGTGTAAAGGCGGGGAAAATCCGCAATGTTCGTTTCCAGAACATCACCTGTGAAGGTGAGAACGGTATTTTCCTACTGGGCAGTGAGGACAATTATATTGAGGATGTAACCTTTGAGGGAATCCGCCTGACGCTGGATAAAAAATCCAAGTGGGAGATCAATGGCTACGATAAGAGACCCTGTCAGGGAGAGGGAGAGATCCACACGAAGATTTCAGGAATCTATGCGGATTACGTGAAGAATATCTCTTTCCGTGATGTACAGATCCGGAAGAAGGACGGTATCTTACCCTTCTATCAGGAGGATGTGACTTTAGAAAATGTGGAGAATGTGCGGATCGATGGAGAAGAGCAATAGAAGGATCGCCCTCATCGGATTTGCCATTCTGATGGTGGGACTTGGAGTAAGTGATAGTCTGAGAGGAATTTTTTCCGGCATCTTTCAGACCCATTTTGAATTGACGGCAAAAGGACTTTCCAATATAATTGCGGTAAGCTATGCAGGCAATTTGTGTTTTCTGCTGATCGGTGGCAGAATCATGGACAAGATTGACCGCAAGAGGGCTTTTCTGGGCTTTCTGGCGGTATGGATGTGTGCCATGCTGGTATTTTTGCTGACAGATAATTATTATGCACTGCTGGTGGGAATGTTCCTGACAATGGGGGCATCCACGCTGTTGAAT
>JBNMJR010000036.1:0-14601 GCA_050873925.1 Acetatifactor sp. | reverse complement strand
GATCATCACAGAACTGAACAAGCTTGGCGGAGAGAACGGAATCGGTATCATTGATATCGTTGAGAACCGTGTTGTAGGTATGAAATCCCGTGGTGTTTATGAAACTCCTGGCGGAACAATCCTTATGGCAGCACATGAGCAGCTTGAGGAACTGATCCTGGATCGTGACACCTATGCTGTCAAGAAGGACATGGGCAACAAGCTTGCACAGATCGTTTATGAAGGAAAGTGGTTCTCCCCTCTTCGTGAGGCTGTACAGGCATTTATCGAGTCAACACAGCAGTATGTAACCGGCGAAGTAAAGTTCAAGCTCTACAAGGGCAACATCATCAAAGCCGGAACCACTTCTCCTTACTCTCTGTACAATGAGAACCTGGCTTCCTTCACCACCGGTGATCTGTATGACCATCACGATGCAGAAGGCTTCATCAATCTGTTCGGTCTGTCTCTGAAGGTTCGTGCCATGAAGTTACAGGAGAACGAGAAGAAGCTCGGCAACTAAGAATTAAAATAATGAGGTGTCTATGATTACAATACAGACGATCGCTGCCATTGGTCTGATCTATCTGGTTGGTATCAATCTGGCAGGATTCATAATCATGGGCGTCGATAAAAAAAGAGCCATCCGGGGTGCCTGGCGCATCTCGGAGGCTTCTCTTTTTTTAACGGCGCTTTTAGGCGGCAGCCTGGGATGTATTCTGGGCATGCAGCACTTCCGTCACAAGACAAAGCACTGGTATTTCAAGTATGGCATGCCGGCAATCCTGATGGTACAGGTACTGCTTTTTGCCCTTTTATTCAGGTAGGAAATATGCTATACTGACTCTATATAAGATAAAGTCCGGGAGGTGTCGATATGCATATAGCAGTGTGTGATGATAATGTAGCCGACAGAAAGCAGTTGGAGCGTTTATTAAAAAGAGAATCCGACAAAAGAGCGGCGTCTACGGGTATCATTTATACCGATTCTTTCGGCAATTCCAACTCTCTTCTGGCCAATCCCATGCAGTACGATGCCTTCTATATCGATATGTGTCTGACAGAAGGGACCACCGGTACGGATGTGGTAAATGCCCTCACAGCGCAGGGTGTCAACGCGCCCATCGTACTGTGCTGTTCCAGGATCAATTACAGGGAACAGTCCTATCCGGAAAATGTCATCTTTCTGGACAAACCCATCAAAGTAGCAGAACTGGCTCAGAGCATCGATCATGCTCTGGAGATCATGGCCAAAGCGGTTCCCCTCATCGAACTCCGTGAGGACGAAGATACCATCTACGTGACCGAACCGGACATCCTCTACGCCGAGGAAGAAGGCCGGAATGTCATCGTCACCCTGAAGGACGGCCGCACCGTAAAAGTAGCCACCACCGCTATCAATTTATTCTCCCAGATAGAAAATCACCCCACCTTCTTCGCTCCCACCGTCAAGACGATCCTTAACGGCAGATACATGGAGAAGCTGGGCTTCCGCAAAGTCATCATGTGCGACGGCAAAAAATTCTCCCTGCACAGAGACTGCGTCGCTTACGCAAAACAGCTACTGGCGGAATATCATGCGTAAAATTATTGCCTTTTATCCAGAAGTTTTTGTTCTATTTCCAAAACATCCGGAAAAATGAGTTTTATTCCTTTCCGCTGAAGTGCCAGTATTTTATTTGCTTTTTGTTTTAATTCTTTTTCCAGCTGCCCGTTGATTCGGACAGGAATGTGCGCGTGTGAATCATAATATTCGTTTTTTATGTAATTTTCTGTGACAGGACACATATTCTGGATCAGAAAAGCTTTTTCATGTCCCATGACTTCTCCAAAAACAATGGTGTCGCAACGATTGTACTTTTGCATTTTCTGTGCATAGATTCTACGAAATTTCGTAACCTGAGAAGAAAATGGGATCATCCAGTACAATCCTGTCTTATTATCTCGAAATGCATAAAAACATGGTCTGTCATGAACCTGTCCTTCCACCGTTTCTTTGTTTTTCATAAGGTGTTGATCCGGGAAATCTTCAAAATACTGATCACTTATATAGTAAAAATGTCCATTCTCCATATCTTTGGCCCTCCCAGTCGGGCCGGCTGAATCCTGCCCGATTTGTATCCTTCGCACATTATCTAAACAAAAAAGACCCCACTCTCTCGAATGAAGTCTTAGAAAATTTGAACTCGAACTTTTTTTAGTTGCATATCGAGTAGCAACAAACATTTGAACTCGAACTTTTTTCAGTTGCGTATCGAGTAGCAACAAACATTGTAGTAATCTCTTACTATGCTTAAAGTATATCTTTCCTTATTTTTTCTGTCAATATACAATTTGAAATTTTCCGGGGCAATTTCAGAAAACCACCCGTATCGTCGTTCCCTTTCCGGGCTCGCTTTCCAATTCCAGTTCCGCATGGCTCTTGGCGATGATATGTTTGACGATAGCCAGGCCCAGTCCTGTGCCGCCGGTGGATTTGGAGCGGCTCTTGTCTACGCGGTAGAAGCGTTCGAAAATCCTCTCCTGATGCTCCTTGGAGATGCCGATGCCGGTGTCTTTTACCACCAGATAAGTATGTCCCTCTCTGGCGTAGGTCTGCACATCCACGCTTCCTCCCGGATTGTTATACCGGATCGCATTATCACACAGATTGTATAACAGCTCTTCCATCATCTGTCTATTAGCCGTCACATAGCATTCCGTACCGGTCAGTGCTATGGTCACATTGTGCTTCTCTGCACTCATTTCCAGCATTTCCACACAATTTTTTGCCATCTCATGGAGATTCAGAAGTTCTGTATCCGCTTCCTCTTCCGTTCCATCCAGCTCCGACAGCCGGATAATATCGTTGATCAAAGTAAGCAAACGGTTGGCACTGTTATGGATACCATGGGCGAAACGCACCGTATCCTGCTCCGAGGCCATTCCGGTCTCGATCAGCTCCGCATAACCGGAAATTGATGTCAGTGGAGTCTTTAATTCATGGGACACATTGGCACTGAATTCCTGCCGCATCCTGGCATTTTTCATAATGTCCTCATGCTGTTTACGGATCATGGTCATGAACGGAGTCAGTTCCTCATAGGTCTGCATCTCTGTACATTCCCCGATATTCTGTGCCAGCTTCTCGATGGGCGCCACCAGTTTCGTGGTCAACACTCTGGCCGCCACCATACACAGTACCATCAACATTATAAAGATTCCCACCATCATGGGCAATGCATGAATAAAAATACTGTAAATGCTTCTGGTATCCTTGGACAGACGTAAAATACTGCCATCCTCCAGACGGATCGCATAATAAAAGGTGGACCGGGACAGGGTCTCGGAATTCCGGACCGCCTCGCCCTCTCCATCCCGCATGGCTTCCTGAATCTCCGGGCGGGAAGCATGGTTCCCCATAGCCACAGAATCTGCCTCATTATCATATAATACCTGTCCGTCACCGCTGATCAGTGTCAGTCGCAGATCCGATTCTACCGGCGCTCCGTTTTCCTCGATCTCTTCTACCGAAGAGCAGCTTTTTAACAGAGAACCATAGCTTTTCAGATCCTCCAGCACCTGCCTGCGGAACAGATCATAATACACTACCGTGATCAGTACCATGGTAAGCAGGATCGTCACCGTGGCAATGAGGATCATCATCTTGTTAATCTTTTTCTTCATCTTCCGTTACGCTTTCTCACCATTCATAATGTATCCCACATTACGCACGGTCTTGATCAGACTGCCCTCTTCCTTCAGTTTCTGCCGCAATGTCTTGATATGCATATCCAGTGTTCTGGACTCTCCTTCGAAGTCAATTCCCCAGACGCGGTCCAGAATCAGTTCTCTGGTGGTTACAATGCCCGCATTGGTCATCAAAAGCTTTAACAGTTCATATTCCTTGTAGGTCAGTTCCACCGGCTCCTTGCCTACCGCGACAGAATGTTTCTCTCTGTCCAGCACAATATTACCGAGCTTCAGCACCTTATCCTTCTCCTGGCTCTTCTGACTTCTCCGAAGCATTGCTTTTACCCGGGAGATCAGTTCCATGACGCCGAAGGGCTTCGTGATATAATCGTCTGCTCCCAGATCCAGTCCTTTTACCTTGTCGATCTCCGTGGTCTTCGCCGTGACCATGATCACCGGCACCAGCACTGTATCCTGTCTGGTACGCAGCTTTTTCACAATGCTCAGACCATCCTCATCCGGCAACATGATGTCTAATAAAATCAGATCCGGGGTGGTCTCGTTCAGCGCCTCATAGAAATCCGTGGCGGAATCAAAGCCTTTTACCTCATAGCCCACATTGGCCAGGGCAAAAGTCTCGATTTCCTGAATATTTTTATCGTCCTCTACTACATAGATCAATGCCATCTCACAGCACTCCTCTCTGACTGTGCTTTCTCTTCTTAACTATACCTCTGTAAATCCTCACTCTGCAACTAATTTCGCATTCTTTTCCACAATACGGTCCTGTTTTGTGGGCGGCAGCTGGTATTTCTCCCGACATGCCATCACCTTGCTCTGGAAATCCATATTGTCTTCCTGGCGCAGCTCGTCCAGATAAGCATGGGTATCGAATTCATCTTCATTCACCTGTACCAGACAGACCGCAATATTGGAACAGTGATCGCTGACACGTTCAAAGTTCGTAATAACATCGGATAAGATAAATCCCAGTTCAATGGTACATTTTCCCTTGCGGAGTCTGCGCACATGACGCTGCTTCACATCCAGACTCAATCCGTCGATGACTTCCTCCAGAGGCTCCACCTGTCTTGCCAGATTCAGATCTCCGTTCATAAAGCTGTTCATGGTAATATCCAGAATATCATGTACCGCTCTTTCGAATACCTTCAATTCTTCCTGTGCTTTTTCGGAGAATACCAGCTGCTTGTCATGCATCTCCTGTGCAGCTTCCTTGATATTGCGGGCATGATCGGAAATTCTCTCAAAATCACCGATACAGTGCAGGATCGTATTCAATGTCTCGCTGTCTTTGCCGGACAACTGTTTGGAACTCAATTTTACCAGATAGGTTCCCAGTTCGTCTTCAAAACGGTCTACATCATTCTCCATCTGTGCCACCTGTTCAGCCTTCTTCTCATCGAAATCCTGCAGCAGTTCCATGGCCAGATTCATGGCTTCTCTGGACTTATCTGCCATTACGGAAGCCACCTGTCGGCTCTGCTCTACCGCATAAGCCGGCTTCTCCAGGAAACGTACATCCAACAGGCTCAGTGTCTTGTCTGTCTCGGACATTTCCTTCACATCCTCATGGGTAGGCAGTGTCAGGCAGGCCAGTTTCACCAGACCGTTGGAGAAAGGAAGCAGTACCAGCGTAGCCGCAATATTGAAGCAGCTATGGACCACTGCAATTCCAAAGGGTGTTGCCACTTCTTCCAGAAAAGCAAAGGGATGAATGGCATTGACGGTATAGAACACTCCCAGGAACAGGATCGTTCCGATAATATTAAAATACAGATGGATCAGAGCCGCACGTTTTGCATTACGGGAAGCACCGATACCGGAGATCATTGCAGTAACACAGGTACCGATATTCTGTCCCATGATGATAGGCACCGCTGCTCCAAAGCTGACAGCACCGGTAGTGCATAATGCCTGTAAGATACCTACGGACGCGGAAGACGACTGGATCACCGCTGTAAGGATCAATCCTGCCAGTACGCCGAACACCGGATTCTGGAACTTAATCAACAGATTGGTAAATTCTGGCACATCCGCAAGGGGAGATACTGCTGCACTCATGGTGTCCATACCGAACATCAGAATCGCAAAGCCCACCAGAATGGTTGCCGCATTTTTTAATTTGTCTTTATGGGAAAATAGCAAAATACCCACGCCCACGATTGCAAGAATCGGGGAAAAAGAACTGGGCTTGAGCATACGGATCCAGAAAGCATCACTCTGAATGCCCGTCAGACTTAAGATCCAGGAGGTCACCGTGGTACCGATGTTGGCACCCATGATGATACCTACTGCCTGTTTCAGATTCATAATACCGGAATTGACAAATCCGACTACCATAACAGTGGTAGCGGAGGAGGACTGGATCACACCGGTGACCACCGCACCCATGAGCACTGCCTTTAACGGGTTGTTGGTCAGTTTCTCCAGAATGCGCTCCAAGCGTCCGCCGGATGCCCGGGACAGTCCGTCACCCAGCAGATTCATTCCATACAGGAACAGTGCAAGTCCTCCTACCATCTTCAGTAAATCAAAAAAGCTCATACTCTAATCCTCTCATTTTACATAATACTTTACATTTTCGGTTTCTATCTACACTTTATCTTGCTTATGTAAAATGCGTTACCACCGAATGTAAAATCTATGTAAAATTGTAACTATGCAGAGCCATGAACTATTGCTCTATGCTCGTCAGATGCTGGCATCTGTAAGAGCATATAACAATAGTTCTTTGGCGAGCAAGCCTCAATGAGCAAAAGGTAAGCACCGACAGGTGCGTTTTGCGAATTGGGGCTCTGCATCGTTGCGGGGATCATCGAATCCTAATACAATCTCGCACCTTCCATATCTCCGGTCATGCGGAAGATTGCCCACTCTGCGATATTCACCGCATGGTCTCCCACCTTTTCCAGATATTTGGCCATCATCAGATAATCCACCACGCGGTCCGCATCCAGATTCTGTTCCCGAATGGCCTGCATCATTTCTCCCTTCACATCATTGAAAAGGTCATCCACTACATCATCGTGCTCCACGACTTTTCTGGCGTTCGCTTCATCCCCCTCCACGAAAGCCTCCACGGAATTGTGGATCATATCTTTGGCCTCTTCCATCATTTCCAGAAGCAGTTTTTCATATTTTCCTTCTGCATTCATGTTTCCCATCCGCAGATACAGTTCCACCATATCCGCCACATGATCGCCGATCCGCTCAATGTCCGTTACGACCTTCAATGCAGCGCTTACCAGCCGCATATCTCTGGCCACCGGCTGCTGTCTGGTCAACAGACTCAGGCACATAGCTTCAATACTGCGTTGCATATCCACCATGGTATGATCTGTATTCAAAAGTGTCTTCAGAATATCTTCTTTGTTCTCACGAATTCCATACACCATACGGTCATAGCTGATCTCCGCATGCTCTCCCATCTCGGTAACTTTATTTTTCAAAGTCTCAAGATCCTGTTCAAATAATACTCTGGGTGACATCTCCCATTCCTCCTATCTTCTCATTCAAAATCATCCAAACCGTCCGGTAATGTAATCTTCTGTCCGTTTGTCCTGAGGTCTTGCAAAGATCTCGGAGGTTGCATTTTTCTCGATCACTTCCCCTACCAGGAAAAATGCGGTATCATCCGACACACGGGCTGCCTGCTGCATGTTGTGGGTTACGATGACAACGGTGTACTTTTTCTTCAGGGTCTCCATCAATTCCTCGATCTTCAATGTAGAAATAGGATCCAGGGCAGAAGTGGGCTCATCCATCAAAAGTACCTCGGGAGATACTGCCAGTGCTCTGGCAATACACAATCTCTGCTGCTGTCCGCCGGACAGACCCAGAGCGGATTTATGCAGACGATCCTTTACCTCTTCAAAGATGGCTGCTCCCTGCAAAGAACGCTCCACGATCTCATCCAGTTCCCTTTTATTCTTGATGCCGTGCAGTCTGGGACCGTAGGCGATATTGTCATAGATGGACATGGGAAAAGGATTGGGCTGCTGGAATACCATACCCACCTTTTTACGAAGCAATGTGGTATCCACCCGTTTATCATAAATGTCCTCTCCGTCCAGAATTACTTTTCCTTCCACTCTGCAACCGTCCACCAGATCATTCATCCTGTTGAGGCAGCGCAGAAAAGTGGATTTTCCGCAGCCGCTGGGACCGATAAAAGCGGTAATGGCGTGGTCTGCGATCTCCATATTTACATCTTTCAGTGCGTGGTTCTCTCCATAATGGAGATTTAAGTTTTCCACGGATATTTTACTGTTAGCCATAAGGTTTTCTCCTTCTTTTGATTTCTCTTACTCTCGTCTCAGCTTGTTCGCTGCCAGCTTGGTCAGAAGGTTCAGGATCAACACGATAATGATCAGAACACAGCCGATACCGAAAGCATTGTCATACTGTCCCTTCTGCATCTGCAAATACAGTTCAATGGTAAGGGTACCGCCGGACTCCATTGCCTTGTGGGCCAGTTTTGCCAGGTTGTCCCCGAAAGCTCCGGTGAACTTGGGCAGTTTGTAGTCACTTCCCGCGGTGAACAAAAGTGCTGCGGATTCACCCACGATACGTCCCAGTGCCAGAATAATACCGGTGACGATACCGGGCATGGAAGACGGTAACAGAATCGTACGGATCATATGCCATTTTGTGGATCCCATTCCCAACGCTCCGGTACGGTAGCTGTCCGGAACGGTCCGCAGTGCTTCCTGCGTGTTTCTCGTGATCAGCGGCAGTACCATCAGTGTCAGGGTAAAAGAACCGGTGAGCAGGGAATAGCCGAAGCCCAAAGTCTCTCCGAAAAAGATCATACCGAACAGACCGAAAATAATGGAAGGAATGCCGGACAGGGTCTCAGTGGTGAACTCAATGACGGAGACCAGTTTGCCGGGCTTGGCATATTCATTCAGGTAAATGGCGCTTCCCACGCCGATCGGGGTCGCGATCAACAGGGTGATCACGATGATGTACAAGGTATTCAACAGATTGCCCGCAATACCGGTGGTCTGCTTTCTGGCACTGGTCACAGTCGTTAAAAATGCCCAGTTGACAGTGCGGATACCCTTTACGAAGACATACAGGATAATTCCCAGCAAAAGTGCCACCGCCAGTGTGGCAGAGATATAAATGGCTGCCAGCAAAAGCATGTCTGTGGGGCGTTTTCTTTTTACATATAAGGTGTCCTTATTCATTGTCGTCCGCCCCCTTTTTCAGTATTTTATTCAGTACTACATTAATGATCATAATGAATACAAACAGCACCAAACCGATGGTGAACAGCACCTGTCTGTGCAGTCCGGAAGAATATCCCATCTCACTGACAATGGCTGTGGTCAGGAATCGTACGGAGTTAAAGGGCAACGGCACGTTCACGCTGCTGCCGGATACCAGTGTGATAGCCATGGCCTCGCCGATAGCACGTCCCACACCCAGAACGATAGCCGTCACGATACCGGACTTCGCTGCCGGGAGGATGGAACGGAAAATGGTCTGTACATGAGATGCCCCCAGGGCCAGAGAGGAAGATTTGATTCCTGCCGGAACCGCCCGGATGGAAGTCTCACTGATATTGATCACAGTAGGCAGGATCATGATTGCCAGTACGATCACGGCAGACAGCAGGTTTGCGCCACCGGTGAACTGGTGTGTCGTGGATCCTTTGAAGATCAGTCTTTCTAATTTATACATGAGAGGATTCAGTAAGTAGATTCCCAACAGTCCGTAAATAACGGAGGGAATGCCTGCCAGCAGCTCTACCGCAGGCTTTACAATGGCAGCTAAGGGCTTCGGTGCCACTTCTGCCAGAAATACTGCCGTCAATACGCCGATGGGCACACCCAGCAGGATAGCCAGCGTCGTACCGACGATGGAAGTCAGGATGACCCACAGAATACCGAATTTCGGATCTGCCGCCGTCGGCATCCATTCCGTGCCGAACAGGATCTCTCCCAGACCTACTTTTAAAATAGCGGGGGTACCGCTGATGATCATATATAAGGTGATAGAAACTACCGCCAGTACGGCGAAGAAGGCACAAATGGTAAATACTATTTGTGCCACAGTTTCCACGACCGCTTTATTTTTTCTGTTTCCCATTACGGAAGCGTGTGTTCCACTATTCATCGCTTTTTTCCTTTTTCTGTATCAGGCTATTACTTTACAGTGATCAGACCAACTTCGGAAGCAACCTGCTGTCCTTCGTCACCCAGTACAAAGTCGAACCATGCCTGTACCAGATCGTTCTGCTCGGAGATCTCACCCTTGGTAGCCATTACGAAAGGTCTGCTCAAGAAGTAATTGCCGGCCTTGATGTTCTCTGCGGTAGCTTCTACACCTTCCAGGGAGAGTGCCTTAACGCTGTCATCCAGAGCATCCAGGGAAGCATATCCGATAGCTCCGGGAGTAGATGCTACTTTTGCGATTACCGCACCGGTGCTGTCCAGTTCGTTTGCATATTTGCAGCCGTCTACCAGATCCACCAGCTCTTCGAAAGCACCTCTGGTACCGGAACCTGCCTCACGGCCGATCACGATGATGGGCTCATCCGCACCGCCGACTTCTTTCCAGTTGGTAACTGTGCCGTTGTAAATGTTGGTCAGCTGCTCTTTGGTCAGGTCTGCTACTTCGTTGGCGGGATCTACGCATACGGCAATACCATCGATTGCTACTACGTTCTCTACAACGCCTGCTGCCTTCTCCTCATCCTTTAAGCTTCTGGAAGAGTTACCGATATCTGCGGTTCCGTTGGTTACAGCTTCGATACCTGCACCGGATCCTACGAACTCAGCGGTTACGGTTACATCCGGATATTCTTCCATGAAAGCTTCGCTCAGTGCATTGGCCAACTTCTCCATAGAAGTACTTCCTACCATGGAAATGCTGCCGGACAGATCTGCGGTGGTCTCAGCAGGTGCTGCACTGCTCTCTGCTACGGTGCTCTCTGCCACGCTGCTTACTTCTGCGGAAGATGCTGTGTTTGCTGCATCTGCTGCGGTGTCGCTGTTGCCGCAGGCTGCCAGACTCATGGCAAATAAAATACATGCTCCAACCAGAGCCAATCCTTTACTGTGTCTTACTCTCATAATAATGTTCCTCCATGTTGTTTGTTTTTTCTTTCTCTTGATTACATTGACATACTAGCATGAAGGAAATTCACATAATATCACAGTGTGGTAATATATTTGTAAGGTTTAGGTAAAATCATATACTCTCCAGAATCCCCTCGGCGATGGCCCGGGCAATCTCATCGAACCGGCTGTCGAAGAGTTCGTTGTCCGCATCCGTATTGATAAATCCCACTTCCACCAGCACTGCAGGCATATTCGTGCTGTTTAGCACCACCAGATTCGGCCTCTCATTCACCCCCAGATTCACGAATCCCACCTGCTCCAGTCTGGCGTTGATATTGTACGCCATCCGGGCTGCCGCTCCGTAACGGTTATAGACCAGACTCTCCACTCCGCTGTACTGATTCGGATAAGGACTGGAATTGCGGTGGATCGAGACGAAATAATCTCCTCCCACCTCATTTCCTTCCTGTGCTTTCTGGTAGGGGGACTCGTAGACATCCGTAGTCCGGGTGTAATACACATCCACTCCGTTTTCCTCCAGGATGCTCCCCACTGCCAGCGTCAGCGCCAGAACATCCTCACTTTCCTTTCTTCCGTTATATGTGGCCCCCGGGTTCGCGCCACCGTGGCCCGCATCCAATACGATCAATGGCATAAAAAACTCCCGCATATCCTCTTGGTTCATGATATGCGGAAGTTTTTGCTTTTAGAGATATTTTATTTCCAGGAAAACTCGCCTTTGACCGCTTCTGTATACTGCTCATCCGTAATGGGTTTGTACCGTTCTCCGTCATACCAGTCAGTAAACCCGTTTTCCGTCCGGTAGATCTCCCCGGTCTCCGTGTCCATTACTCTTTCATAGCCAAACGTTGCGTCACTCTGTTTCTGCCGTATAATATCATCACTCTTATTCCGGTTTTCCCAGGATGACATAATGCTGTCAGACATCTCCGCTGCCGCCCGGCTGAGCTGTCCGGAAGTTGCGACCTGCTGGTCACTTTGTGCCATGGCATAATTCACAAAGCTCTGAGAATAATCCAACGTACTCAGGCTTTTGGTCAGCATCTCCTCCCAGTTCTGAAAAGTGTCCTTCTGGGCCGTCACAACAATCACATTATAAGCCATATAGTATCCGGTTCCCATCTGCGGAAGAGCAAAAGGCTCCAGGTCTGCTGAAAACATTCCTTCCCCTTCGATACCGTTCTGTTTAAAATTCGCATAAATCATAGAGGATACCTCTGTCTGCACATAATTTTCCATCGGGGAAAATTCCTCTATCTCCGGTAACCGGACGGTACTGTATGCCGGCTGTACCGCAATCGCCGCTGCATATTGCGGAAACACCTGAAAAAATCCACCCACAGATACATCCTGCAGCACCGGAAATGCGGCCCATTCCTCCCCATAAGTCGAAAACAGATATTGTATCGTTTCATCCATATATAAAGGTTCCGCCTTCAGAATAAACAAAATCTGGTTCACCGGACATTCGGGATCGTACACATGGATTGCGTGTTGCATTCCCGCAATCGTGTCAGTGCATTCCACGATCCAGCCCTGTGGTATTTCCATGGAGAAATCCTCACATTCATAAGGTTCCAGTTCCAGTCCGGAGTAAAGCGGTGTGATCGTGAAATTCTGTTCATCCACCGCGTCCTCCGTGCTTTCTGCATTCACCGGTTCCGTTGACAGCCCTGCCCAAGCTACTGCTGACTGTGTGGTGTCTGCAGTAGTTTCTTCCCTTTTGGCAGCATTTTTTCCACAACCGCCGACCGTCAGTACGGTCATTATTACCAATACAGCGAAAAGCACTCTGCGTTTCATTGCAATCCCTCCTCCGTCAGATAATTTTTCACAATTTCATGCAGCTCCTGATATCCTTCCGTTTCGTAACATAAGCTTCCCTTTAGCAATCTGCCAGTTTCAAAACGGACCGTCCATGTGCTTCCGTCCGCCAGTTCAAAACGGACCGTCCATGTGCTTCCGTCCGCCAGTTCAAAGCGAAGTGATTCCCCTGCATCCGCTGCACGCCGGTCGGTCTGCTCCCCTATGGTTATCTGCTGCAGGGCTTTCCTGCACTCTCTAATAACATCGGTATCCGTGATCTCCCATTCATTTGCAGCTTCTCCTTCCTCCAAAAAGGTAAGTTTTATTGGTGTGGGCAGATATTCCGCTACTTCTGCCATGGAAAGTTCCGGCAATTGTATCTGCTCTCCCATAATATCATCTGTTCCCTCTCCGAAAGCATTTACGGTATACCAGCAGGAAGTGGCTGTATGCCGGCCGCCATCCTCCTGTGGCACAATCTCATACAAATGAATGGTATAAGTTCCGTCCCCGTTGTCCTGGCATTCTGCTTCCGGCGAAAGGAATCCGCTTTCCCTTTCATAGCCGGCTCTTGCCATTGCCAGCAATTCCCCACTTTCCTTTGGCATTGCCTGCGTCTGCGGTTCCCTTTCCTGCACTCCCTGTCCGGAAATCAGTAGATATTCTCCGGTCCGGATATTGTCCGAGTCCCCTCCTGCCATCCGTTCTTCTCTCCGCTCTACCTGCAAGCGCACCTGATCCGTTTCAAAGACAAGCTTCAACACGGAAAAACTGTCTGACAGGTCCTGCCCATTTTCATCGGTGATCTGCCGGATCTCAAGTTCTCCGTCCGCATTTTCCTCTTCCGGCAATTGCAGCGTATAAATTTTCTCTTCATACTCCGGACTTCCCGACTGAAAAAAACAATGTAGCCGGAATTCATCCCCGGTCTCTATATAATACTTCAGATGTCCGTTCTGATCGCAATATCCATATCCGTCATAATCCTGATATTTTTCCGGGATTCCCACAGCATTTCCCTGTGTTTCCACAGACACCTTTTCCTGTTCCGCCGGATTTCCGCAGGCACTGCATATCACACTCAGCCCTATAAAAGCCAACATGCCAAAAATGTTTCTCTTCAATCCTCCCACCTCCGTTTCTTCTGCTTTTATTGTAACGGAAACTATCACGGGCGGACTTACATTTTCCGATCTGGCATTTTCCAAATTGGAAATTTTCAGCTTTTCTCTTTTTGACACCTTATATAATGAAAGGGAAATCATCGTCAAATCTGTCAACCGATAAAGAAGAAAGGGAATTCTATGGAATACACAGAAGTGAAATGCAGAAATTGCGGTCATTCTCTAAAAGTACCTTACGGTGCTCCCAGAATCCGCTGTGAATATTGTGATACGGAATATATCCTGTCCTCCGGTCGCACGCAGGAAGAAGCCTCCGGGATCCGGTTCATCGACTATGCCGGCAGAGGCCCTCTGTACCGGGCATATCTTCCTACCGGGTGGTCCTGTCGTGTCGCAGATGATAATTCTTCCGTCTCCTCCCTTGCCCCCGTCTGCAAGTCTCTGCAGCTTGGATCTCCTGATGGTGCCCGGCTTCTTTTCCTGCCGTTTGCCTATTATAAGGACTACACTCCCGGATCATCTCTGCCCGGCATGGGCCCCCGTGATTATCAGCTGGATCCACGTTCTCTGGTATGCTATCGCAGAATGGTTCCGCTCTCTCAATATGCCGTAGAACGTATTTCTGCCATTTGCGGAGTTCCTCAGATCCAGATGCGTCCCTGTTCCGGCGAACTTTTACAGAAAAAAGCTCTTCTTTTTCAACAGGAGGCTTCTCAGAAGTTGGAAAAAAATGTTATGACGGAGGCCGGGAAATTCCAGTTCCGCTTCCGGCAAAACAATATGGTATATGACGGATATTTTGCCACGATCCTTGCCAAGACCCTAAAGGAATCTTCCGGCGGCTCTCCGGATGTCATGGATCTGTTGAAAAAAGGGATGGCTTTTATGGGTGCCATGTACGGCATCGG
>JBNMJR010000035.1:0-15040 GCA_050873925.1 Acetatifactor sp. | reverse complement strand
GATCAGAGTAGGCACGATATCTGCCAGACATCCATCCTCTTTCAGGGTGTACTCAGGATCATAATTTACCAGAATGAAAGGAACCGGGTTGGTGGTATGTGCGGTGTGAGGCTGACCGGTGGTGTAATCGATCATCTGCTCTGCGTTACCGTGGTCTGCACAGATAAACAGAACACCGTCTACATCCTTCACTGCCTGTACTGCCTTGCCTACGCACTCATCTACGGTCTCGATAGCTTTGATAGCTGCTGAGATCACACCGGTATGACCTACCATATCGGGGTTTGCGAAGTTGATCACGATCACATCATATTTTTCAGAACGGATCGCTCCCAACAGCTTCTCACAGACTAAAGGTGCACTCATTTCAGGCTTCAGGTCATAAGTAGCCACATCCTTGGGGGAGTTTACCAGAATACGGTCCTCTCCTTCGTTAGGCTGCTCTACACCGCCATTGAAGAAGAAAGTAACGTGAGCGTACTTCTCGGTCTCTGCGATACGGGCCTGCTTCATACCATGAGCTGCCAGCCACTCACCGAAGGTATTGGTAATTGCGATCTTGTGGAATGCTACTTCCTTGTTGGGGATCGTAGGATCGTAATCGGAGAAGCATACGAAGGTAATATCCTTTCTCACACGGTCAAATCCCTTGAAATCATCATCGCAGAATGCTCTGGTGATCTCTCTTGCACGGTCGGGACGGAAATTGAAGAAGATCACGGAATCCTTGTCCTGTACCAGTCCGACAGCCTTGCCGTCCTCTACGACTACAGTGGGCTTAACGAATTCATCGGTCTCATCTCTGTCGTAAGACTCCTGGATGCCGCAGATGCCGCAGGCAGCGGTCAGTCCCTTGCCCTCGGTCATGGCATCGTAAGCTAACTGTACACGATCATAGTTGTTATCACGATCCATAGCGTAGTAACGTCCCATTACGGAAGCAATCTTACCTACGCCCAGCTTCTTCATTTCCTCATTTAACTGCTCTGCATAGCTCTTACCGCTGGCAGGAGGGGTATCACGTCCGTCCAGGAAGCAATGAACATATACCTTTTCCAGACCCTGCTGCTTTGCCAGCTCCAACAGGCCGTACAGATGGGTGATGTGGCTGTGTACACCACCGTCGGATAACAGTCCCATCAGGTGCAGGGCGCTGTTGTTCTTCTTACAGTTATCAATGGCCTTTAACAGAGCCTCGTTCTTAAAGAAATCTCCATCCTGGATCTCCTTGGTGATACGGGTCAGTTCCTGATATACGGTACGGCCGGCACCCATATTCATATGACCTACTTCGGAGTTGCCCATCTGTCCCTCAGGAAGTCCTACTGCCATACCGCTGGCATTACCGCGTACAAAAGGATACTCCTTCATCAGGGAATCCATGACAGGGGTATTTGCCTGTGCTACGGCATTGCCCTCTACCTTATCATTCAATCCATAACCATCCAGGATCATTAATACAACCGGTTTCTTTCTCATCGATCGTTCCTCCATTTTTACTTTTGATTATTATAAATTACCAGTACGGCTCCGAAACAGATTCACTGCGCCGGATCCGTTCTGAAAGCTTACATTACGTCCACGGAGATTATACACTGAAAACGCGGGATGCGCAATAGCAACCGCTGATTTCTTCTCCTGTTTACTGTGATATTCTTTTTCAAAAGGCTCCCGGATCCACTTGTATTTTCACCGGACCTGCGTTACAATATTCTTTAAACTCTCATTTTGGAAAAGGGGTTCATTTATGGTTACATTATTAACGAAATTATTCATTAAGGATCATGAAAACACAAAGGATCCGGTCGAACGCCAGGCATACGGAATGCTCTGCGGTATCGTCGGGATCTTTTTCAACCTGATCCTGTTTACCACCAAGGCTCTGGCGGGATTTTTCAGCCATTCCATCGCCATCACCGCAGATGCGGTCAACAATCTGTCGGATGCAGCTTCTTCCATTATTACGCTGGTGGGATTCAAAATGGCCGGGCAAAAGCCGGATTCCGACCATCCCTTCGGACACGGACGGATCGAATATATCTCCGGGCTGTTAGTGTCCATTCTGATCGTACTTATGGGCTTTGAACTGGTGAAAAGTTCCGTCTCCAAGATCTTTCATCCGGAGGCACCGGATTTTTCCCCGGTCATCCTGGGAATTCTGGTATTTTCGATTCTGGTAAAATGCTATATGGCTTTCTACAATCATCATATCGGTTCCCGGATCGGCTCCGTGGCCATGAAGGCTACCTCCATCGACAGCCTGAGTGACGTGGTAGCCACCACCGTGGTCCTCATCGGCACCATCGTCTCCGTAACTTCCGGCGTCATTATCGACGGCTACTGTGGTGTACTGGTGGGTATGTTCATCCTCTATTCCGGCTTCGTCGCCGCAAAAGATACCATCAGTCCTCTGCTCGGTCAGCCTCCCGAACCGGAACTGGTACAGCAGATTAATGACATCGTCCTCTCTTATGATGATGTCACCGGAATTCACGATCTTATCGTACATAACTACGGCCCCGGCAGAACACTGATCTCTCTGCATGCGGAAGTTCCCGCCGACGGTAATATTCTGACCCTGCACGATACCATTGATACCATCGAACACGAATTACGCCAGAAATTAAACTGCAATGCGGTGATCCACATGGATCCCGTCAGCACTAACGACCCGGAGACGCTGTCCCTGAAGGCAGAGGTAGACGGTTATCTGGATCAGATCGATCCGAAGCTTAGCATGCACGATTTTCGCGTGGTCAAGGGACCGACCCATACAAATCTCATTTTTGATGTGGTAGTCCCCTATGATTATCCCGTCTCCGACAAACAGGTCACCGATTCTATTACCGAACGGATCCGGATGAACCATCCGGACTTCTATACGGTCATTGATGTGGACAAAGCTGTAGTACAGTAACACATTGTCACGTCCTAAAAAAGCTCCACAGGGCTGTCTGCCCTGCGGAGCTTTTCTGTTCGGATTTTTATTCTTTGCTGTTGATGTAGTTGATCAATCCTTCTGCGGCGATGATCTTCTGCATGAACTCGGGGAATGCCTGTCCCTGGAAGCTCTCGCCGGTGGTAAGATCTTTGATCACACCGGTATTGAAGTCGATCTCGACTTCATCGCCATTATTGATCTTCCGGGATGCCTCGGGACACTCGATAATAGGCAATCCGATGTTGATGGCATTGCGGTAGAAGATTCTGGCGAAAGTCTCTGCGATGACACAGCTGACACCTGCCGCCTTGATGGCGATGGGGGCATGCTCTCTGGAGGAACCGCAGCCGAAGTTCTTCTCCGCTACGATAATGTCACCTTTTTTTACATTTTTAATAAAGTCCTTGTCGATATCCTCCATGCAGTGAGTAGCCAGTTCTGCGGGATCGGAGGAATTCAGATATCTTGCGGGAATGATAACGTCAGTATCTACGTTATCTCCGAATTTGAAAACTGTTCCTTTTGCGTTGTTCATTGTTCCGTTACCTTTCTATTTCAAATGTAGGTTAAATTATTTCAGTTCCCCGGGGCAGGAGATCCTGCCGGTAATGGCACTGGCTGCCGCTACTGCGGGGCTTGCCAGATAGATCTCGGATTTTACATGTCCCATACGGCCCACGAAGTTTCTATTCGTAGTGGAGACGCATCTTTCACCCTCTGCCAGGATACCCATGTATCCGCCGAGGCAGGGACCGCAGGTAGGAGTACTTACGACTGCTCCCGCTTCAATGAAGGTCTTTAAAAGTCCTTCTTCCATGGCCTGCATATAGATGGACTGGGTCGCGGGGATCACGATACAGCGCATTCCCTTTGCCACATGTCTGCCCTTGAGTACCTTTGCTGCGGTGCGCAGATCGTCAATACGGCCGTTTGTGCAGGAACCGATAACTACCTGATCGATAGCAATTGGCTCCATCTCGTGGATCTCATCGATGGTATGAGTGTTCTCCGGCAGATGAGGGAATGCCACGGTAGGACGTAAAGTACTTAAATCAATGGTATACTCCGCGTCGTACTGTGCATCCGGATCGGCTTCAAATACCTTGTAGGGACGCTTGGAATGTTCTTCCATGTATGCGATGGCTTTCTCATCCACAGGGAAAATACCGTTCTTGCCGCCGGCCTCGATAGCCATGTTGGCAATGGTGAAACGGTCATCCATGGACAGATTGGCAATACCGTCACCCACGAATTCCATGGACTTGTACAGCGCACCGTCCACGCCGATCATACCGATGATATGTAAGATCACATCTTTACCGCTGACCCATTCGGAAGGTTTGCCGGTTAAGTTGAATTTAATGGCGGAAGGCACCTTAAACCATGCCTTGCCGGTAGCCATACCCGCTGCCATATCCGTACTTCCCACACCGGTGGAAAATGCTCCCAGAGCACCGTAAGTACAGGTATGGGAATCCGCGCCGATGATCACATCTCCGGCTACGGTAAGTCCTTTCTCCGGAAGCAGGGCATGCTCGATACCCATCTCTCCCACTTCGAAATAATTGGTGATCTCATTGCGTCTTGCGAACTCACGGACACATTTGCAGTGCTCCGCAGACTTAATATCCTTATTGGGAACAAAATGATCCGGTACCAGTGCGATCTTGTCCTTATCAAACACTCCCTGCACCTTCATTTTATCCATCTCTTTGATTGCCACCGGACTGGTGATATCATTGCCAAGCACCAGATCCAGCTGTGCCTCGATCAGCTGTCCTGCCTGTACCTGCGCAAGGCCTGCCGCCTGGGCAAGTATCTTCTGCGTCATTGTCATTCCCATTTGTTTACTGCTCCTTTTTCTCTTCATACAACTTGCGCATCCTGCGCAACTGTTTTCCCCTTCGAATACGAAATACGTTTCTTTGAGGTTTTCATTATTGTAGCACACTCATTTGTAATTGAAAACATCCACATTTAACATATTTCTACGTAAATGTGGATGTTTTGGTATTAAAATATTGATTTATTTTAATATTGTATTGTAACAGATTTTATGATGTAAAGTTCATATTTTCATTGTTTTCCGCAGTTTCAGCCTCCCCGGAAGCATTCTCCTGCCCTCTCTCTGTCTTTACCTTCCAGGTCAGCACCACCTTGAACAGATCTCCGTCCAGTTCAATTCGGAACTTACCACCCTGTAATTCCGTAAAGCTCTTGGCGATCGCCAGTCCCAGTCCGCTCCCTTCCGTGTTGCGGGAAGCATCCCCTCTGACGAACCGCTCCGTCAGTTCCTCGCCGGATACGGACAATTCCTGGGCTGTGATATTTTTTAAGATAATAGTCACATCATCTTTTGCCGTAAATCCGTTGACATACACTCTCGTACCGGGCATTGCATACTTGGCAATGTTGCCAAAGAGATTTTCGAAGATCCGGAAAGTCTTCTGGCTGTCCAACGGTACGATCACCTTTTCCTCCGGCAGACTCATCCGCACATCCAGTCCGGCATCCGCCAGCTTATCCGCCATCTCGAATTCCACCTGTTTGACCATGCTGACGATGTCCACATCCCGGATATCCAGTGTGACATTCTGGGAATTGGCCTTACTGACTTCAAACAGATCCTCGATCAACGCTTTCAGTCGCAGGGATTTCCGATCCAGTGTCTCCAGATATTCCTTACGCTGTTCCTCCGTCACTCCCGGTTCCTGCAGCAGTTTCACATAGGTAATAATGGCTGTCAGAGGCGTCTTCAGATCATGAGACACATTGGTGATCAGTTCCGACTTCATCCGCTGACTCTTTACTTCCTCCGCCACCGCATTACGGAAGCCCTCTTCGATCCGGTAGATCTGTGGTTTGAAGGGTTCAAACACACCCAGATCTTCCTCAATGATCACATTCAGATTGCCCTGGGCGATCTCGTTGGTGGCCTTCAGCAGCAAGCCGTATTTTTTCTGCAGCTTACTGATATAGCGCCGTAACAGGAAATACAATACTACGGAATAAATAATCGCAATGGTCAGTCCTCCCAGCGGAAGGCTGCAGATCACCACCAGGATCAGGGCGTTGCACAGTACGATCCGCAGGATCAGCTTCTTCGCATCTTTGGTGACATCAAAGTGCTCCGCATCCCGGTAGACATCCACCACTTTGTCCCGGCCAAGGGATAAGACCTTTTTGATCCATGTCCACAGTTTCTTCCAGAGGGGCACAAACAGATAGCACAGGCTGCGCTTCTTAAGATACTCTCTCACTCCCATCGTCCGAATAGCCCGCAAGGATACGCCGCAGCACCATACGATGAAGAACAGGGCTGCTACCGCCAGTATATTCAACGCATAGGCTAAAACTCCGGCAATCAGAACGGTCTCTGCTCCATTTCCCTGCAGTACTGTACTCAGAGCATTGCCGCTCCGCACCCAGAATACCAGATCCACCACCTGCTCGCTGCTGACAGCTGTTATGATCAGCAGAATCAGCAGGATCACTTCGATGGGCAGCTTTAAAATCCATATCCGCTCCCATGCTCTCTCTCCGGCAATGACCGGCAGCAGAAGTGCAAGCACCAGTATCAACAGCGCAAGAATCCAGAATACCTGCTGGCAGCCTGACAAATAATAGGAAGCATACTGATCTCCCATAGAAAAAAAGTAGGTGATCCGGTCGCTGTCCTCCTCATAATAAAGGAACTGACCGTCCTGCTCCTGTGCTGCCTGCTTCGAGATGCAGAACGTGATCTCACAGTTCCGGGGCATTTCCAGCCGGAACAAAGGATTGTGCCCGGAGGAGACTTCCGAATTCACGTTAGTATCCACCATTCTCGTCAATCCACAGTTACGGATCACCTCCGATGCCGTCTTACGAAGCGCCATGGTATCCGATCCTTCCACGGTATTGCCCAGCGTGGCATCATTGCCGTTCTCATCAAACACAAAAGTCAGCAGAAAGCTCTGAGCATCCGCATTGATCTGAGTATCCGGCAGATTGCTCACCGTCTCTCCGGTTACGGTATCCCGGATCACATAATCATACATGCTGTTCAGCTGGCTAAAGTTGCTTTCCAGAGCATTAAAATGCGCCTCCAGGTATTGTCTGGTCTGTGCCGCATCCACTGCCAGGCTCTGATACTCGTCGGTGTTCTCTACGGATTCCGGGAGAATCTCATCCAGATCCCCGGCATAGCCGCCGGCCACCGTCGACACCGTCTGTTCATTGTTCAGCCACTCATTTCCCTCTGTGGGCTGCATATACAATTCCCCATAGCCCAGAGAGGTCTGGTTCACCTTGTTATACAGATCCCGGTACAGCAGATAACAGTTCTGGTACAGACAGGTCACACTGTTGGTAGTCTCCGTGGGATTGACAATATTCTGTACCGTCTTCATGTTTTCGGCCCTGCGCTCAAAAATGCCATAACAGGCGGTAAAATACCGGATGCCAGAAGACTCAGGATCAGACCGTAGATCAGCCATACGACCGCAGGCTTTCTGTTCTCTTTATTTTCTGTTGTCTCTGTTTTTGCAACCTCTGTTACCTGTTCCACCTGGCACCTCTCCTTCCGATTCTCCCGGGTATCCGTCCTGTCGCTCTTCGGTTTCGCATTTTGCGTCTACTGCTTGTCGATCTTATAACCCACACCCCATACCACTTTCAGATACTTGGGATTCCGGGGATCGATCTCGATCTTTTCCCGAATGTTCCTGACATGTACCATAATGGTGTCTGTGTTGACCGCTTTTTCGTTCCAGATGCGCTCATAGATCTCATCCGCGGAAAATACTCTGCCGGGATTCTTGATCAGAAGCTGTACGATCTTGAATTCCATGGGTGTCAGTTTCACCGGTTCCCCATCTACCGTCACCTCCACAGTCTCCTCATTGAGTTCCAGACCGCCGATGGTATACACATGGGGTTTCTCCTGTTCTTCTCCGCTGACCGCCGTCAGATATTTGGAATATCTGCGCAGATGGGAATTCACTCTTGCCAGAAGTTCCAACGGGGTAAAGGGCTTGGTCACATAGTCATCCGCTCCCATATTCAGTCCCATGATCTTGTCCACTTCCTCGGACTTGGCAGACAGCATGATCACCGGGAATTCCTGATTCTGTTCCCGCAGCTTCATCAACATGGTCACCCCGTCCATCACCGGCATCATGATATCCAGGATAGCCAGATGGATCTCCTCGTTTGCTACGATCTCCAGTCCTTCTTTGCCATTGGCGGCTTTCCATACCTGATAACCCTGATTTTTCAGATAAATTTCCACACCGTCTCTGATCTCCTTGTCATCCTCCACGATCAGAATGTGATATTTGTTGTTCTCCATAACTCCCTCTCATTCTGCCTTTTACGGCAAGGGCCTTCCACCGCCCTGTTGTTATTTTGATTTTAAGTTACAATTTCTAATTTCACCTGCAGAAAAAACGAAAGATTTTCTAAAGATGTTCTCATGATACCATTGTTTTGTTTTCCAGAAATGTAAGTATTCTGATGATAGGTACGATTAATATTCCGCAGAAAAAGTTGCTGACTCCATGTACAAAGTCCCAGGGCAGTCCCGTAATGATCCAGGCGATCATTTTTTGAAAATTTAATCCATACAACAATGCCTGAGCAGGTGCATACAAGGTGCCGAACAAAAATCCATGGGCGGCACACAGCAGCATATAAACAATTGGCCGCACCTTGCCCGGAATCTTCTTCGGCAGCAGCATCGTCGCTCCCCAAAGCACGGTCCACAGATACAGATAGGGGATCCACCAGGTGGCAAATCCGCAGAAGATCCCGTTCAACAAGACATAAATATAAATGGGGTACAGCGCCTTTTTCCGATATACCACGGTAAATGCAATGGTAAAAACGCCAAGGAGGTGGACATTCGGTGCCACCTCCATGATCATTTTCGAAGCGTACATCAACGCTCCCAACATTGCGAAAACCGCCATCTCTCTGATCGTCAGTTTTCCGTTTTTCAACCGTTATTTCTCCACTTTGAAAGAATAGGTGTCTCCGGCGGTCACAGGGGTCGAATCCACACCGGTAGAAGCATATTCGCCGTTGATATAAAATGCCCAGTAAGTCTGATCCACGTCATAATCCGCCGTTACACCGTTCACGGTCTTCACATAGAGGCCGTAATCTCCCTCTTCGCCTGCGATAATGCCGATTTCCGTCAGGGCCTCACCTACATTTTCTTTGTCGGTATGAACGGTAAAACTGCTCTCTGCACCATCTTTATCTGTTACGGTCAGAGTAAATTCGATATTCCCCTCGCCCAGATCACTACCGTCTGCAAATACGCCTTCTGTCTGTGCCTGTGCGGATTCCTGTACACTGCCGTTATCCGCATTTTTGTTTCCGCAGGCAGTCATTCCGGCTGCCATAGTTACTGCCAGCAGTACTCCGCAGACTCTTATTTTCCATTCTCCTGTCACAAATCTTTTCATAATGTTTCCTCCTCATAATACCGGATCATACACACCAGTTCGCCGTCCTCCACGGATACCTCCGCTTCCTCTCCCAGGAACTCATTGCTGATCCCAATGGGAAAATCATTGGTGATCACACCGTTTTCCAACGGATACTTCATCCCCCGGATATTCACTCCCCGGGCTTCCCTGGTCAGGGCAAACAGGGACATGGTGCCTTCCAGTTCCTTCCGGAAATGTACCGCTTCGTTCTGCAGTACCAGCACCATTCCGGTGCCATCCACCAGATATCCGACAGCTCCGTGATTTTTCAAATACAACAGGCACTGGATATTGGCCAGTGTATGATCAAATCTGCCACCGGTGGCCGCATAGATGCGAAAATCAGTATACCCGAGTTCCAGTCCTTTCTTGATGGCTGCCAGCATGTCCGTGTCATCCTTGCACTCCGGCAATCGGCAGATTTTCTCCGGAACGTTCTGTTGTAACTGTTCCACAGCCAGCTTCTCCTGTGCACTGACGGAATCAAAATCTCCCACGATCAGATCCGGCTCCACATTTAAAATTCCGCAGTAGCTCAGTCCTCCGTCCACTGCAATGACATAATCATCCTCCGTCACAGTCAGTTCTCCCATGGTGAGATCTCCTGCACCGATCAAAATACATTTACCCATAGTATTTTCCTTTCCTGTAACAGTTCCACCATCGCCGTTTTCCGGACAAAGGGAGCACTCTTATGTCACTTTGTGACCATCTCTGTTCCGGGACATGCGTTTTTCAAGAACTGTCACGCACTATTGTACAGTTTCTACATTTACATTTCAAGGGATTGGCGGTATATTTGAACTATGAATACTGTATATTATGAGAATCAGCCTCTGACCGCTGCGGAGATCCGCAGACTGCAGGCTTTGGAAAACCGATACCGAAATGCTGCCAGAGAAGTGTTTACGAACCGGGTAGCATACTACCACAGGCTTACCGGCGGCAACTACACCTCCATCACCATCAGGGATCAGAAGACCCGCTGGGGCAGCTGCTCCTCGAGAGGTACGCTGTCATTTAACTACCGCCTGATCTACGGTCCTGCAGGGCCGTTAGACTATGTGGTGGTGCATGAGCTGTGCCATCTGACCCATATGAACCATTCCAGGGACTTCTGGAACATGGTGGAAAGCATCATGCCGGACTATCGGGTCTATAAGCAGTGGCTCAGGGATCACGGGCACGAACTGACTCTGGAGGAACATCTCAGAAAACAAGGCATCCCCATCCGGCTCAGCTGAATAAAATGGCGGCCTGTCTTTTCCGACAGACCGCCATTGTTTACACTTTTTACTTCTTGCGTTTCGCGTTATCTCTTCTTTATCTGTTCTCGTTTACATAGACCTGAACACGACTCTGAATGATTCCCGCCACATCCTTCGCACTCTTCTGTCCGGAGAAATAAGCCCCGGCCTCTTCGTTGATAATATTGGTAATTGCCTCGTTGTAATAAGCACACTTATCGACACTCTCCACGAAGCTTACGATCTGATCCACCTGTTCCTGTGTCAGCGGCGGCAGAACGATTTCTTCTCCATTAATGTAATAGGTATCGTCATACTCCACCTTATTGCCGTCCTCATCCAGATAATAAGGCTTTTCCATGGCTGCCTTTACCGAGTCTTCAAAGGAACTGCGAAGTACCGGCAGATTATATTCCTGCTCCTGTACGGTATCCTGATACTCCTGCGTCAGATAGTATCGCACAAAACTCCACGCGCCATCCAGATTCCTGGATTTGGCTGACAGGGCATACGTCATCTCTCCGGGTCTTATGATGGAGCCTTTGCCACTGTCCGTCGGAAAACCGACAAAGGTAACCTCTTCGCCAAACGCTCCGTTGATCACTCCGTTCAGATCTCTTATGGAACTGATGACCGTACTGTCTAACAATGTCCGGTTCTCACGGAACTGGGATTCATAATTATTCCAGTAATCTTCATCATTCCAGTAATCTTCGCTGTATTCCTCCGGCAGTTCTCCGGCATAAGCCAGCATTGCCACAAAGTTATCGGTATCAAAATTACATTTTCCGGTAGATACATCCACAAAATCATTACCGCAGTAGTTCATCATCATATACAGGAAGCTGTCCCGGACTACCGTGTCGCTAAATAATGCGGTTGCCTCCGGCACTGTATCCCGGATGGCCTCTAATTCTTCCATGGTGATGGAGGTACGGTCACCGAAAATGGATTTCTTGCCTACCATGGTACTGATATAGAAGGAAGGCACCACATAGTACATTTTACCGTTCACGCGATAAGCATCCCAGATGTTCTGCAGATACTCGTTCTTCGATAATTCCTCATCCTTTGCAATCAGATCGTCCACATTGGCGATCAGTCCCTTGTTGATATAACTATCCATCGTCATATCGCTGTCCACGACCAGAATATCCGGCATATTTCCTGAAATAATGTCATTATTCAACTGCTTGGTACCCAGCTGATAATCCTCAGAAGTATTGTAAGTACTGTAATCCTTGACTACGATACGATAATCCTCATTGGTCTTATTGAAATCAACCACCTTCTGTCGCAGTGTCCAGCTGATATAATCTCCTGCCAGTACCAGCACGTTCCGGTCCTTGATATCTTCCGGCTTCACATAGGTAAATAATCCGCCTTTGGTACTGCCATCCTGATTGTCATAATAGAAACCGATAAACTGCTCATCGCTCAGCATTACAAAATTATTCAGGTTATTGGCAGACATATCGGAGTTGATGTAACTTAAGAGCTGCTTTGCCTCCTGGGTCTGGATATCATACCGGAATAATCCCTCACTGTCGGTATAGTACAAGATATCTTCTTCACCGGCTGCCATCTCATAATAGCCGCCGTTAGCAAGAGATCCCGACAATTTGGTCCCCTCTGAGATAGCATCTGTCGCAGGATCATAAGTAGCAATATACAGATCGTTATAAGTCTCCTGATCCCAGTAAGTGATCCGCAATTTTCCATCCGACGTATGGCATGCAACATTTCCGTTACCTAAAATATCTGCTACGTCCTGCGGGAGTGTCTTGTTATCTGTCACTTCTCCCTCTGCAGTCACTGTACATTTCTGCCAGCTGTCACCGCTCAGCAGGAGAGTCAGAGAACCGTCCGCATTGACATTCATATCATAAATCCAGTAGCTGCTCTCCTCTCCCGGAGAAAGCAGATCCGTCAGATCACTCTCCCAGGCAATGCTGCCGGTAGGATCCCAGCAGAGCAACGCTGTCTGACTGGTACTGTTATATTCATCTCCGGAATAGCTTTCCGTATAATAGCTTCGCGTTCCATAGATATTGCCGTTCTCTCCGGCTGCCACTCTTCCCACACTCGTATTCGCATAGGAATAATCCTCTGCCGGAGCATCGATTACATCCATGGTGGCAGCTGCCAGCTTCTCCTCTGAGAATGCTACTACATCTCCGTCCGTGGAGGCATCTCCTCCTTCCGATCCGTCAGAAGGTGCCGGTGTAGCCGGAGCCTCGCCTTCTCTCCAGAACGGCAGATCCACGCTCTGAATCACCGTGCCGTCTGTTTTAAGCGTTGTCAGTTTCAGTTCACTCTCCGAATAGTTCCCGGAATAGGAATTATCATATAATTCATACACCAGATACACGGTATCTCCCTGCCTTGTCAGCAGGTCTATGTTCATGTTATCTGCCTTCACTCCCAGGTCAAGCGCCTGTTCCTTAAATACATACTGTTTCGCCAGGTTCGGATCCGCTGCACTGCTGCCGCCGTTTCCGTTCCCACCGTTACCCTTACCACAGGCTGTCAGACCTGCGATCATCGCAAGCGTTACTGCCAGACTGACGATTCTTTTTCCTTTCTTTTTCATTCTCCCTCTCCTTTTTCCATTTGTTGTTCTTCTGTCTTTTCTTCCTCCGATTCATCCGGTTCTGTATTTGCAGGATCCGCAGGCTTTGCCTGGGCCGCCAGCTCATCCGTCAGCCAGACGAATTCGCTGTCCTCGTAGGGATCTTCTTCCAGCTCCCGTTCCAGTTCTTCCAGAACATCGGTCTCCCTGTGGGAATGTTTCTTCTCCCTGCGGCGTTCCGCAGCTCTCTCCAGCTTATCTCTGCCGGTGTTCCATACGTCTTTCAGCGTCCAGCCCTTATGTCGCCACCAGTGAATGAAGATCCAGAGTACCGTCACAACCGGATAGAGCAATAACAGTATCATAAACACTGTAAACAGTGCAATGATATCCTCATAGCCTCTGGCCAGGTTCTCCCAGTAAGGATAGATGATGGCCTTGCCGTTCATGGAACGGGTACCGAACTTGAGGATCGTCTTCAGTCTGTTCACCAGAGAATACCTGGAAGTATTCTCCACGATCTCCACATTCTTCTCGTCTACACCGATGCCTTCTTTTACTTTGTCATAGGCAAATCCACTGACCGGGTTCGGCATAACGATCTCGTAATGATTGATGCCGTTATCGGTTCCGTAGTCAGCCAGTGTCTCATAGGACACATAGATTACCGTGGAATTCAGTCCCGCTGCCTTATCCATTCTGCTGTCCGGGCGTCTCACCACACCGGTCACAATATGGGGAACATTGCCGATATATACGGTCATTCCCACTACATCATTGGAGCCGAACAGCTGCCATGCCGCATCCTGATCAATAATGCAGTAGTCCTGCATCAGATCGTTTCCCGAAAAGTAGGAACCGGTGATCAGCTTCAGCGGATGAAACATAAAAAAGTCTCCGCCGATTCCGATGGCATTGGCCTCCAGCGTATTTTTCCCGTTGACCAGAGTGATCTTGCCGTCCGCGCTGTAGGCATCGACCCAGAGTCTCGCACTGGGGTTCTCCGAGGTCTCTGTGATGGAGGCCTCCTGAAGCACATCATCCAGGGAATGTTCAAAGCTTTGAATCGTATCTTCCGTCACTTCCGCTTTGGGAGAAAAGAAGCAGCTGACCTGTGCCGCATCCTTATTCTCACTCCAGCGCCAGGCCATCCGCTGGGCATCCTGCGCACTGGCCAGATGATTGGTCCAGCCAAGCAAAAGCAGGAACAGAAGGAAGGATACTACCGCACTGCCATACCATATGCATTTCTTTTTATTCTGTATTCGAATCCGAAACATATAATGTGTTTCTTCCTTCCTAAATAAATTTCTATCAGACAGAGTCCTTATGAATTGTTAGCCAGTCTGACCAGCTTTCCCGCCTCTACCGGCTGTGTGGAAGTCGTGATGACGAATTCGTAACCGTAGAGTCCTCCGCTGATAGCCGACTGGGTATCGTCACTTGCCAGTACCTCCACGTCCACACGGGTAGCCACATAACGGTTGCCCAGCGGGCTGCTCTTGGATTCCACGATCAGGATGAACTTGCCGTTGCTGTCCTCACGGATCGCACTGTTGGGTACGATCAGATCGTAGTTGGCACTCTTCTGTCCTACTGAGACATTCAGGGTCTGCCCGGGAGTTACCGTGTCTCCGGTAATATCAAAAGTCAGCAGCTTCTTCTGTCCGGGATCTGTGGTATCCGGCTTGATGCTTGCCAGTGTGATATCCATATCGTCGTATCTCCAGGAATTCACCAGATCTGCCTTGTCTCCTACGGACAGACGCTTCGCCTGATCATTGGTCACGGAGAAGCTCATGGT
>JBNMJR010000034.1:0-15166 GCA_050873925.1 Acetatifactor sp. | reverse complement strand
GGCAGAAACCGTACACGCAGTCCTCCACCAGGATCCGCTCATTGGAGCCGTTCTCCGGCTGTCTGTCCGCCCAGGGTCCCTTACCGCCCTTCAGCACCACAGAATCGTCATTGACTTCCATATAGCAGCCTTTCACCAGCACATCCGTACACACATCGATATCGATAGCATCCGTACTGGGTGCCGCAATAGGTCCTGCCGGGGAATAAATACGGCAGTTCAGATATTTTACATGATCACATTTATAAATATGTGTGGTCCAGAAATGGGAATTCTGTAAATTCAGCCCGGCGATCCGCACATTTTTGCAATTGGACAGATAGACCAGTCGTGGTCTTTGTCCGTCCTTGTTGTTGCTCCATTTCCAGCGCAGCCAGCAGGCCTTCCAGGTCTTGAGACCGTTGCCGTCGATCGTACCCGGTCCGCACATGGTGAATCCATCCACACCGTCCGCATTGATCAGCGCCGTAAAATAAAGGCAGGTCTCTCCCTCGATCCGGGTCTCGGCCAGATCATAATCCGAAATATCATCACTGCCCTTTAAGGTGGCTCCTGCAGAAACATAGAGATTGACTCCCTGTTTGAAATAAAGTGCTCCCGTCAGATAGGTACCGGGCGGTACCACCAGAACACCACCGCCCTCTTCTGCCGCCAGGTCGATCACCTTCTGGATCTCTTTTGTATAAACTTTTCCGTCGTCCCAGATTCCGTACTCCGTGAGTACATAGGGCTTACCCAGTTCCTCAAGCTCCGGCATCTTCGTCTCATAGAACCAGTCACCGATCGGGGTTCCGTCCGGAAAATATTCTGTCTGTCTGATTTTTTCTGTATTCATCCTCTGTCTCCTTTGATCCGTTTCCGTAAGGATCAAAAGCCCCGGTCCTTACTATATTTCCACAAAGGTAGTGTCGTAAGGTGCAATGGTCACCGTACAAGCGCCCGCTTCCGTAGGGATCGTGGTGGTCTGTTCCGTGTCACTGTTGTTGATGACTACCAGCTTTCTGCTCTCCGGATAGTAAGCACATTCCGTGTACAGGTTATCCGTCATATAATTGCCGGAAGTGCCCTCTCCGCCTGCATAACGGATCAGCTGGTACAGCATTCTGGTATTCCACAGATTCACCTGGAAGGAAGCCAGATAGATTCCCAGTCCCTTGCCGAAATGATTCCTTGTGATCACCGGCTTCTCTCCGTCTGCCAGAAGCACCTGTGCCTTACCATCCGTAAGATACCGGTTCTCCTTCGCTTCCACAACGGCTCCCTCCGGGATCAGGTGCTCCGGATCCGCTGCCTCGAAAGCCCACTTGCCGTGGCATACTCTTGCGCCGGTATCCTCGTCAATTCCCAGCACATGAGCCATACGGAAATAAGTATCGTATCCTTCCACAGCGGAAGGCTCATTCACACCGATGAAACAGCCGCCCTCGTGCACCCACTTTGTAAGTACGGTGACAAGCTCCTCGTCCTTCCAGGCATCCCCGCCGCTCCATGCACTTCCGGCTCTGCCTGCATTGATCACGACATCTACGTCCTTCAGTATACCATTTTTTACATCCTCGAAGGAAATAAATTTCACATCCACGGGAAGTCCGGACAGGGCCTCATTGATGTGGATCAGGTCATGCATATAAGTCTCATGGAAGTGTCCGGATAAGGTCCAGGAACGTAAGCTTCCCCAATAATGCAGCACGGCCACACGGGTTCTGATCCGGTAAGGTTCTCCTGCATCATGGAAGCTGCGGATCAGTCGGAATTCGTCTGCCACTTTTTCAATATAATCGCAGAAATCCGGGAAATCCTCCACCAGATGAAGGTATCCGCCGAGGCCGATCCGGTCGATCTTCGCCCGGAGCAAAGCACGCCTTACACTGTTCCAGTATTTCTTGGCATCCAGCGTGGGATCTCCGCCCTCCATGAAAGTAGGGGCTCCGCCCAGTCCCACCGGGAACAGATACGGATGCAGACGCAGTTCATGTGTCGGCACATCCACGCCCGCACACAGTCTGGCTTCATAGCCGGAGAAGACACATTTGATCAGGCCGTCAAAACCAAACTCTTTGAATCTTCCGTTGTAAGGCTCTACACCGACCCAGCTGTCATCATAGAAGACATAAGCCTTTTTGCCGTAGGAATGCACCATGTCGATCAGTTTCTTACCGAAAGAAATGACGAAATCATTGATAAATGCCATCCAGTCGCACTTTTTCGGATTGCCGGGCATATGCGTCACATGCAGCTGTCCTTTATTGATAAAATCCTCCGCTGTCATGCGGTAACCGTACTCTTTTTCAAATTCCTGTAACGCCGGAACGCTCACGGTGAAATCATAGGAACCCCAGTCGGAAAACAGATTCCGGTTCCTCTCACTGCTTCCCCAGATCCATACGAAATTGTAGAACATGGAGGTAAAGCGCACCACGGTGGTATCCGGATGGGTCTCGCACCAGTTCTTCATCCAGCCCAGCAGATATTCCTGGGTCTCGGGATATCTGGGATCGATCTGCATCAGATGCTCCTTGTCCCAATGATTCGTGGTATGATTGTACATGGAGATCTCTTCCCAGATACGATAGGCTAAGAAGCTTACGGTATACTTATGAAAAGGTGTGATACCGCTCAGGGTCACGCATCCCTTCTCTTTGTCATAGCTCCAGTTCGCAGTATCCACTTTGGCATTGGCAGTTCTGTCATAGACTTCCCAATACTCCAATGCCGCCTCACTGTCATTGATCCGGAACTGCTCCGCAAAAAAGCTGTCCATCAGCCCGATGGTCAGGGTATCACTCTCCGCTACCTGAGGAGGTGTGCACAGGAAAGTCTGCTGTAATTTGTCCTGATTCTCCTTTGCCCAGGCATTGTGATCTCTGATAATGCAGATGGTGGAATAAATGCCGTAACCGGCATGGGTAATCTCGTCGGAAAGCACGGTCCCGTCACTGTCACGGATCACGTCCGCTCCCCATTTTTCTGCCATCTTCAAGGTCAGGTCTTCATATCCCGATTCTCCCGGTAAGGTAAAACCACCTTTTCCCATTTCGAGTTCCTCCTCATATTCTTGCTTATTTTCTTACTTTTTATAATAGTTCTTCCTTCAGGCACAGCCTGACCACACGTTCCAGCTGTTCCGCCTCGGACAACAGCACCTGGTCTCCCGCAGGATCCGGAATGTCCTTATAGATCTCCGGCTTCTTCGGTACGGTATTCTGCCCCACAGGCTCCCATGCGCCGAAGCCCTCTGTCACACACTCCGCCAGATAAGCATACGCTCTCTCTGAATGATTCCTGCATTTCTCCCGGATTTCCTGTGCCACATAGCCTGCCATTTGATAAGCACCGAAGTCATTGGTATGGGTATAATCCCCGGGGAAAAAGATGGGCTTGGCATCCTGTAAGCCCTTTTCCAGTACATATTTCTTGCTGTGGGCATGGAGATCCAGCACCGGAATTCCATACTGCGCTCCCAGTTCCAGACATACCTCCGCGAATTCCTCCAGCAGATCCAGATAAGTCTGATCCCGCAGTCTCCAGGTATTTCTTGCAATGGGTGTCACCAGTACCGGATAGACTCCCTTGGCCTGATTTTCCTTAATATAGCGCTGCAGATTCGCCTGATAGCCGCCTCCGGCCTGTAATTCCGGAAGCTTCTGGTCATTGTGGCCAAACTGGTAAAACACATAATCGCCGCGTTTGCTGTACTGGTCGATCACCGCATAATGCCCTTCCTTGCGAAAAGTATCGGTAGTCAGTCCCGAATGGGAATGATTCGACACCGCAAGTCTTGCATCCAGATAAGCCGGCAGCATCTGTCCCCAGCCGCAATAACAGGTGCCGGGATAATAGGGATAATCTCCGGGCTGATCCGTCACTGTGGAATCTCCTGCCAGATAGATGGTCGGACAATTCATCTCTTCGATCATAAGTCCACTGATCCGGGGTCTGTCTGCCAATACCGCAATATCCACGGTCTTATCCGCAAAAATATGGTTCTGCCCCGACGGTACAATATCACAGACATTTACCGCCATAGTATAGACAAACTCACCGGCTCCCACCGTGCCGCGAAAAGCAAGCCGTCTTCTGCCGGTAAAGATCAGTACCTCTCCCATCTCCTCTTCCGAGCGGATGGTCAGGGTGATCCTGTAGTTTCCCTGTCTGGGTACATCCACCTTGAAGATCAGCGGAATCCGCCTGGGTGACCCCGGCATCGGTTCTCCCGACTGCCTCTCCAGCGCTGCCACTTCTTCCGCAGAATCCAGATAGCAGCCGTTCTCATCCTCCTTCAGGAAGGAAAGCTGTTCGTTCCGATACCAGTACATTGTATCAAAAGAAGAATTCAGTTCGCGGATCTGCAGCAGTTCCTGCTCTCTTCTGTTTTTCTCCGTTACAAAACCATAACCTTTGCCCGGCTGGTAGAGGTCTCCGTTGCCCACATCGATCAGATTGGCCGTTCCTCCGTCCTTCCCGAACAGGAAATTTCTGCGAAACATTTATAATGCACCGTCCTTCTCAATCTCATCGGATACCAGCAGGGTGGCAAAGAAGGAAAGTGCCAGACCCTGTCCCCAGCCCTGAATATAAGCTTTCGGAATACCTCTGTAGCCTTCCTTGTCTCTCATGACAGCGGTTCCGCCGGAGACATTCATTACCTTGCCGTCCTCACTTACATTGGCAAGCAGACCTTTGATGGCCTTGTTGATATATTTGCTATGTAAAGGATTGCCCCTGGTCAACATTGCTGCGGCAATTCCCGCAGATGCGGAGATCTCTTCATAAGACTCCGGATCATCCACTACGGTTCTCCACAATCCGTTCTCCGTCTGATATACCTTCAGGGCCGCCAGCTGCTCGTTTAAGGAACCTGCCACATCGATATACTTCGGATACAGATAGCACTGGGGCAGGATGCCTCCCACCTGTGACATGGTAAATGCCGCCCAGGCATTGGCTCTTCCCCAATAGATGCCGGACATATGATCTCCGGCAATATTGTCATAGCCGTGATACCACAGTCCACTACTGGGATTCTGTAAATATTTGATATGCCAGTAATACTGATTCAGAGCATCATCAATCAACTCTTCATCGTGTTCCATGACACCCACACGCAGCATCAGAAATGCAGCCATGAACAGAGTGTCGCACCAGCACTGCTCCGGGAAATCATTGTTGGCAGATACGGTGTGCTGCAATACATGATCTCCGAAACGCAGAGCATCCTTTCTGAGATATGCGATCTTGCTCATAAGGATGTCGTGATACTGTTGCTCTCCGGTAGCCTGATACAGTGTGATCAGGCAATGACCCATGGCACAGGCATTTACCGTCCATACCCTGGGCAGTCCCAGATCAATCAGTTCGTCGATACGATCCTTCAACAGATCCAGATATTCCTTCTTGCCTGTCTTTTCATAGGCATCACTGATTCCGTAATATGCCACACCGCAGGGCCAGTCCCAGGTGAGGTCCATATTCATGGTCTTTTTGACGATCTTGTCAATGACTTCCTCTATTTCTTTCTTATCATATTCCAGCTTTAACATAGCTCCTCCGTTTCTGCCTTTCGGCTGTTTATATTCTTTTCCCACAGCTGTTTTTATTGTAAAACAATTCGTCGGAAAAGAACACAAAGCATTTTCAACTATTCAGAACTTCCTTCACAATAGTTGCATTTTTAATATAGCCCCCAAGCCAGTTGTGCCTGGGGGCTGTATGTACTTATTGTAATAAAACTTTTTACCTACTGAAGTCTGGTGGTGTTGCCGGCATCCAGTGCTGCCTGTCTCTCATCGATGACTTCCTGATAACCTGCATCCAGATACTTCTGGCTCAGTTCCTCATACAGAGAATCGAACTGGTCCTTAGGGCACATGGTCAGCTTATCACGGTACTCGGTATACAGATCATACAGAGTCTGGTTGTACTCGGTAACAGCATCGATAGCGGTTGCGAACAGACAGTCGGAGTTAGCCTTGCCTGCTTCGTAGATAGCAACCTGTCCGTTGTAGTTAGCCAGGATCTGATCATAGAAGTCCTGAGGAATACCCTGAGGGGTAACTGCCTGGATATCCTTCTCGATGGAACCAAGGGTCTTAACTGCGGTTACTGCGCACCAGTAGTCTACGTTGTTGTTGTGTCCCTGCTGCTCAGCCAGACCGGTCTGATCTGCTACTGCTACGGGATCGCCGTTGTCATCATAGTTGAAGTTCACGCCTTCGATACCCCACTGCATGGTGAACAGGTTCTCGGGCTGGTTCAGCCACTCAAGATACATCATAGCTGCCTTTACTTCGTCCTCGGTAGCATCGTTAGCGAAACCGATCATCATACCGAAGTTGGTTCCGGGTCTGTAAGAAGCGGAAGATCCCCAGGTCTCATCCTGTGTCCAGGTGGAAGGAGTTACTGCTACTGCCAGCTTGGCATCGGGGTTAGCATCATAGAAGGAATTCAGTACATTCATGCTGGAGGAGATATATCCGGTCCAGGTAAATGCTTCACCGTTGATGAAGTCTGCCTCTGCTTCGGAAGCATCTCTTAAGTAGTACTCAGGATTGTAGTAACCATCGTTGTACAGCTCGTTCTCCCATTTTAAGAATCTCTTCTGAGCCTCGGTGGACAGAGCGGGAATCTGGTAGTCACCGGTGGTTGCCCATGTAGTCTCATCCTGAGGATAATCTCTGTAACCGTAGTTCTGGTCGATACCTGCGCCGCTTACTTTCTTACCGCTTAAAGGATACTTGTGGCCGTTCTCTACCAGTTTTGCATACAGCTCCAACAGCTTGGTGTTGTCACCAACGGGATACTCAGAGAAGCCTGCTTCTTCCAGCCAGTCCTGACGATAGAAGGTACACCAGGTATAGGTGGTATTACCGTAAGGTCTGTAACCAAGTACCAGATAATCTTCGTCATCCAGTTTGGTGTAAGCATCGTTGCCATGCTCTACCATGGTCTCCCAGTAGGTAGGAGCGATCTGCTTGAACTCTTCTACATCGTAGGTCTGCAGATAGCCGTCTGCCTGCCAGCTTGCCAGCTTATCATAGTCATATTCCATACAAATGGTAGGAAGGCTCTGGCTTGCTGCCAGCATAGCGTAATCGGTCATAACGTCGCTACGGGTAATTCCTACATATTCTACAGTGATGTTGTACTTGTCACCGAAATTCTCCTGTACCCATTTGGTCCAGTAGTTGTTCTCTACATCAGAGCATCCGTTTCCGGAAGAACCACGATCGTATACGGGAATCTGCAGAGTAACATTGTCTGCGAAAGCCTCCCATCCGTCAATACCAGCTACTGCAGTGGAAGCTCCAGCGTCTGTGCCTGCTGCAGAACTCTCTGCTACAGATTCCTTTGTTCCGGCATCTGCGGTTGTGTTGTCAGCGCTGCTGCCGCATCCGGTCAGAGTGCTCATTGCCATAGCACCAACCAGTGCTGTTGCCATTACCTTGTGAAGAGTATTCTTCTTCATAAATCAATCCTCCTTAATAAATATACATAGTTTTATGTGTACCCCCGGTCCGGGGAAAACTAACATGGTTATCTGTTACGTTTTTGTTTAGCCCTTAACTGCTCCGATCATAGTGCCTTGTACGAAGTACTTCTGCAGGAAAGGATAAATAATAATGATAGGAATCGTTACAAACATGATACTTGCTGCCTGCAGTACTTCGGGAGTGGACTGGATCGCGCTGCCGGTATCTGCCAGAGAGGAAGTCTGCGCTTCTGCTGCGGATGCCACCAGCTGATACAACTTGTACTGGATCAGCTTCAGGTTAGCGCTCTTGGTGTAGTACATGTTGTCTGCGTAGGAGTTCCAACGGCCTACGGCGTAGAACAGAGACAACGTTGCCAGGATCGGTTTGGACAGCGGCAATACGATCTTGCTCAAAATCTGGAAATTGCTTGCGCCATCCAGGAAAGCGGATTCCTCCAGGCTGTCGGGAATCGTACTCTGGAAGTAGTTCTTCATGATCAGCATGTTGTACGGGGAATAGATCAACGGTAAGATCAATACCCACATGGTATCCAGCACATGCAACTTCTGATATAACAGGTAGCTGGGGATGATACCGGCGCTGAAGTACATCGGTACCATCAGCAGGAAGGTCAGTAACTTTTTGCCCTTCAGTCTCTTCTTGGAGAGAGGATATGCTGCACAGGTACATACCAGCATTCCCAGAGCGGTGAAGATCACGGTAACGATCACCGAGAAGATCATGGAGTAGGTCATGGAGTTGTCTGCGAATACCTTCTTGTAAGCATCGAAGGTGATGTCCTTGGGCCAGAAGTAAACGCTCTTGGACATTACTGCGGTATTACCGGAAATGGATTTCACTGCCACATGCAGGAAAGGTAATACGCAGCTGGCACAGAGGATGACGATCACTGCCATCATGACGAAATCACTGATGCGGAATTTGTTGACCGCATGAGCTCCGCCTGCGGAGGTAGATTCTTCATTAATATTAACTTCTTTTTTCTTCATCTCACTCACCTCCTACAGTAATCCGTCTTCGCCAAGCTTCTTAGCGAATTTATCAGATAACAGAACCAGGATCAGTCCGATCAGTGACTGGAACAGACCGACTGCGGTAGCCGCGCTGAACTTTCCGGCTCCAATACCTTTGTTGTAAATGTAGACAGCCAGCTGATACTGGAAGTCCTTGACCTGTGAATTCTCTAACGCGGTCAGACGCTCCAAGTTACTTCCCATGACACGTCCGAGGTTCAGGATCAGCAGTGTTACTACTGTGCTCTTGATACCGGGAAGTGTGATGTGCCACATTCTCTTCCAGCGGTTCGCTCCGTCGATCATGGCTGCTTCGTACAATTCTCCGTTGATACCGGTGATTGCTGCCAGGTAGAGGATCGTGCCCCATCCCATCGTCTGCCATACACCGATCAGCAGATATGTAATTGCCCAGTGCCATTTCTCATTCAGAAAGGGAATTCCTTCGGAAATCACTCCCATGTTGGTCAGCAGGATATTCACCAGACCGGAGTTGGGACGGAACATTGTCATGGCTACGCTTCCGATGATGGCCCAGGAAAGGAAGTGCGGCAGATACAGGATCGTCTGGGATACTTTCTTGAATCTCGGATATCTTAATTCATTCAGGATCAGTGCCAGGATGATCGGCATCGGGAATCCGATGACCAGATCTGCCAGGTTAAATACTATGGAGTTGCGAAGTGCTCTCATGAAGTCGGCATCCTTAAATATTTTAACGAATGTCTTCATGCCCACCCATTCGCTGCCTGCATATCCCTTCGCCGGTTTGTAATCCATGAAAGCCATCCGCAATCCCGGGTATGCTCCGTAGCTGAATACAAATACCATAATCAGCGGAAGCAATAACAGCAGATATAATTGCCAGTCTCTTTTAAAAGCTTGTTTCCACGTGGTTTTCGTTTTCACTCCCACCACATTGGCTGCATTCTTCTTCGCCATGTCGAACCTCCTCAAGTGTCAGCTATATTTTCTCGTCACTTTGTACACTTTTTGTAACTTTGTAAGTACATTATCATACATGTTGTCATATTTTTCTAATCAATCGCTATAGAAAACTATGCAGAAACGACCATTATAGATCATGGTCGTTTTTCGTAAGTTTTGAATTTTCGTTGCATTTTCGTAAGTTTTTCGTGAATTTCGGAGCGTTTCCGCCGTAGAATCCGCTATTTCACAATATTTTTAGCCTTTTTTAATCTCTCCTTCGGAAACGTTGCCAACCCGGAAAAAGTTATTTTCGCAACATAATGGTTGATTTTGTCAATTTTAATTGTTATATATAATATATAGACATTGTTTCCACTATAGCGTTTCTTTTCATCGCAGCATCATGCAGGATGCACAAATCTATTTCGGAAACTCTGAAACAGGAGGAACAATATGGCGAAATCCAAACGAGCTGTCACAGAATACCGAAGCTATTATCTGCCGACGCATTTCCCGGTACTGCTTCTGTCCGGTGATTATTGGAAGATTTCCGATATTCCCAGCGGAAGTCTTCATTTTCATAACTGTCTGGAGATCGGGATCTGTCATTCCGACAGCGGCACTCTGGAGATCAACGGGGAAAAGCAGACGTTCCATGCCGGAGACGTCACCGTTCTTCCCCGCAATGTTCCACATACCACTTACAGTACACCGGGCACAAAAAGCCACTGGTCCTATCTCTTCCTGGATCCGAAGGAATTGTTCCGCAATCTCCTCCCCGCCTCCTGGAAAAATTACGACCTGTCCACGGATGGTTTTCCCGCATTCCGCTATATTTTCAGTAAAGAGGCTTTTCCCCACATCAACTACCTGGTGTCTCATATCATCCACGAGCTGGAAGAGCAGAACCCCTGCTACCAGATCAGCGCCAGGAGTCTGTTGTGCTCCCTCTATATTGAATTGTACCGGATCGAAAGTCTCGGCGGTGTCAATCCCGACACGGCCAAGCCGGACTCTCCCGAGATTCTGGCTCTGCAGGAGCGCAAAAAAGAAGGCGAGATCGCCGAAAACTCTCTGGTGATCTCACCTGCTCTGGAATATATTGAGAAGAATTACATGCAACAGTTCACTATCGAATATCTGGCGGATCTCTGCCACTGGAGTCCGACGCACTTCCGCCGGGTCTTCCATGATATTATGGGAACTTCACCCTTAGACTACGTCAACAACACACGGATCCTGAAATCCTGTATCCTGTTACGCAGCACGGAACACTCTATTCTGGACATTTCCGAGATGGTGGGCTTCCATTCCGTGTCCAGTTTCAACCGCTACTTCATCAAGCTGATGCAGATGTCTCCCAGAGAATATCGCAAGCAGATGCAGCAAAGCGAGAAAAAGGCGGAGAACCAGTCCATTCTGGAATTTGCCGGATGGATGATGCCGGAATAGAATCCCTCCGCGGCTTATGCCAGCCTCTTGTGCTTCCACTTGCCGGAATAATACCGGATCACCGGGATCACGCAGCCGCAGCTCCAGGACAGAGGTGTGGCGATCCAGATTCCCGTGACGCCTAAGGCACCGGACAGCAGATAAGCGAATACGATCCTGCCGGACAGCTCCGTCAGCCCCGCTACCATACAGGTATTGACGTCTCCGGCTCCCCGGATCACGTTCTGGTAACTCTGCATCACCCCGGCAATCACATAAGCCACACCGATGATGGTCAGATAGGTACAACCGATACCGATAGCTTCTCCCGATTCGCCGGCATCCAGGAACAGAGTCATCAGCTGTACCCGGAAAATGAGTACCATGGCAGCAATAAAAATGCTGGCTCCCACCATGACCACCAGTGTCTTATAGAGAGCTTCCCGAATCCGGTCATATTGATTTTTCGCAATGTTCTGTCCGGTAAATACCGAAAGTGCCGTGCCGATGGAGACAATGACCTGAATCGCCACACTGTCCACCCGGTTCGCCGCCACGTAAGCAGCCATGGTGGAGGAGCCGAAGGAATTCACCAGCCTCTGGACGCTCATACCACCCAGAGCAATCATGCAGGACTGGAACGCCGCGGGGAATCCCGTCTTCACCACCAGCCGGATATAACCGGCTTCCGGATTCCATTTCATCCGGGACAATCCGATCTCCTCTCTCCCTTTCATTACTTTTACAAAGCAGATCACCGCCGAGGTACACTGTGCCAGGATCGTGGCATAGGCAGCTCCCGCCACTCCCATTTTACAGACAATAATGAAGAACAGGTCAAATACGATGTTCACAGCAGAGGAAGCAATCACCGCCCGCAACGGAGTCTTCGAATCTCCCACGCTGTTTAAGATCGCCGCACAGCCGTTGTAGACTACGCTTCCAAAGACAAAGGTATAGATAATATGCAGATACTCAGTGGAATAACCAATGACATTTTCCGGCACGCTCAAAAGCCGCAGGAAAAATTCCGCGCCGAAAATTCCGATCAGTGACATGATGCAGGTCAGCACTCCCGCTACCCAGACCAGTGCCGTCACCGTCTTTGCCAGCCGTTCTTTGTTTCCGCAGCCGAAACACTGTGCCACTACCAGTCCGGCACCGTTGCACATGCCGCTGACCAGTGCCAGCAGGAAATAGGTCAGGGTTCCCGTGCTGCCCACGCCTGCCAGTGCACTTTCTCCCAAAACTCTTCCAACGATCACCGTATCCGCTACATTGTATACCTGTTGAAAAATGTTGCCGATCAGCATCGGTATAGCGAAACCGATGATCAGTTTTAACGGTTTTCCCTGTGTCATATCTTTCATGTAAGTGTCCTCTTTTTCCTGTTTTATCGATCCGTCCGTTTTCCCTGCGTTATCTGTCTTTATTTCTCTCTTCCCCGGGACCTCACTCATTCTACTGCCATACACTTCTCTTGAAAATATATTCTAGTGACTATATTTTTGTATTTTAGCGACTTTATATTGCATTTTATATAGAATATCCGTATGATACAGATGTAATTAAACGCTATCTTTATTTTGTAAGGAGACATCATGAACGAGAATCTCTTATACGAGGTTACAGGCTTCGCCGCACCTGAGATCTCCCTGTGTGACACTGCCCATATCCGGCCTCCCTATATTCATTTCCGGCGGAAGGCTCCGGAATATATTCTGTACTATATTCACTCCGGCGAACTCGCCATAAGGGAGGACGATCGGGAATATCTACTGACCGAGGGACATTTTATTCTTCTGGATCCTTCCTGCGAGCACGAAGGACTGCGCTCCACCACTTGCAATTTCACATACATACATTTTTCCATGGCCGGGATCCGCATGACCGTCTCTGCGACCGATCCTTTCGAGACTACCGCCCGGGAAACTGCCTTTTCCGGGAATTCCGCCTCTGCACCGTTTTTTTTCCCAAAGTGCGGACATCTTGACGCGGAAGATCTCGCCGAGGATTTTAATGCTGCCCTGTCGAGGCTTTTATCCTGCGTAGAGGATCCCCCACTCCAATCCTACCTGCGGGGCAGTCTGCTCTGTGAACTGCTGGCCCTTCTGGCGATGCAGTACCGTCGCCAAAAACTACATGCCATAGTAACAGCCTCCGGCGCTACAAGCTATGTTCCCGCTTTGAAGCGGTATCTGTCGATTCACTACGCTACCGATATCAGCAGCGGGGCTCTGGAAGAAATGTTCCACTGTAACTTCGACCACTTGAATCGCGTCTTCAAAAAAGCAACCGGTGACACGATCTTCGCCACTCTGAACCGCATCCGCATCGAAAATGCAAAAAAATACCTCGCCACAGGACTTTATACCTGCAGCGAGGTGGCCGTAAAATGCGGTTTTCATGATGTTTACTATTTTTCCAGAGTATTTAAGAAAATGACGGAAACTACTCCGGCAAAATACCGGGAAAAATTTCTGTGATTTTTGCATACCGCTGTAGCACGCGCCGTGAAATACAATTTTTCCATGCTATCCTCCCCTTCAGAGGCTTTCTATTTTCTAAGTGCGTCCATTCCCAGACACAGTGCGCCGATGATTCCGGGATTCTCCCCCAGGGCCGGTGCCACAACGTACTGAGACATATCCTTCGGCAGGCTGGTCTCGGGCAGGTAACCATTCAGGAACTCCAATGCGTTCTTTCTAACCATGTCAAAGACCTTTTCCTGATGCATCACACCACCCCAGAGAATAATCTTTTCCGGAGAATAAGTCATCATATAGTCTGCGATTGCCTGTCCGATGTAGTAGCTTTCCAGTTCCCAGACATCGTCTCTTCCGGCCAGTTCCGCTCCCTTTTTCCCATATCTGCCCTGAATTGCAGGACCGGAAGCCAGGCCTTCCAGGCAGGCACCGTGATAAGGGCAACAGCCCTCATAAGTATCCTCCGGATGTTTGCGCAGGAATATATGTCCACCTTCCGGATGCATCAGACCGTGCAACAGTCCGCCATTAATGTAGGCGCCCACACCTACCCCTGTACCGACCGTGATATAAAGAGCATTCTCGCAACCCTTTGCTGCACCGAATCGCACCTCTCCAAGCACTGCACCGTTGACATCGGTGTCGAAACCGACCGGAATCCTCAATGCCTCCCGGAAAGTTCCTGCGAAATCGTAAAATCTCCATGCCAGTTTCGGTGTACTGGTAATATATCCGTAGGTTGCTGATTTTTCATTCAGATCCACCGGACCGAAGCAGCCGATTCCCAGTGCCTCAATTCCCTTGTCCTGAAAATATGCTATCATTTTCGGCACCGTGCTCTCCGGTGTCTCCGTAGGAAATACTGCTCTGTCGAAAATATTTCCCTGTTCATCTCCTATGGCACATACCATCTTGGTGCCGCCGGCTTCAATTCCTCCTAATGTCATCCTGCTATCCTCCCAACAATCAATTTATTCCGTTATGCCTGATCCCGCTTCCGAATCCTTTTATGGAACACAATCACGAACAACACTGTGTATATTGCCATGGCTGCCGGCATGATCAAAAAGCTTCTGCCATATCCAGCCTGCTCCGCAATATCACCGTAAATATAGTTAAAGCCAATATCAAACAGCGATGCTACACTGATGATCAGACCGGACATCGTGGATACCTGGTCCGCATCATAGATCTGTCCGATAGCCATAACCAGTGTCGGATAAATAATGGAACAGAACAAACCTGCCGGTGCTAACAGCCAGAGGGCTCCGCTGAAGATTGCCGCTACATAAAGCACCGCGGAGATTACTGAAAATAGCGCAATACCGGGGAATACCTTCAGTCGATCCACCAACGGGGAAAACACCAGTCTTCCCACTGTCATACCACCGAAAAACAGCGCCATATAGTTGGCCGCTCTTCCCTGATCCAGTCTCAGTGCATCGGTTCCGTAGATTACGAACCAGTTCAGCATTCCATGCTCTGCAATAAAATATACGCCGAAGATCACCACCATAAGGATCCACAGTCTGTTTCCCTTTCTTGGCTTTTCCGAGATATTTTTCGTCTCCGCAGTCTCTGCCGCACTCTTCGGGATCTGTAATTTCAGGATCACCAGAAAAGCGACCACTCCGATAACGAAAAGAATTCCCGCCACGATCTTCCAGCCACCGAAATCCGATGCCAGATTACCTATCAGGCTCTGTCCTCCGCTAGTGCCGATTCCCTGCGTAAAAAACAGCATATTCACGATCATGCCCGGTGAAGTGGCAAATATAAACGGTGTGATCAGTGTAATGGACGTATTCAACAG
>JBNMJR010000033.1:0-15927 GCA_050873925.1 Acetatifactor sp. | reverse complement strand
GATCGCCACATCCGATCATGCGGTCAACATTTTCGATGACAGCAGAGCGGGGATGGAGAGTATAAATCATTTCTTCATAATGATCTTTGAAAATGTCCTGAAGTACGTTACTCATAAGATTATTATGAACGAATCACAAAGTGAAAACAACCCCACCCCTCAACGAGTGAGGGGCAGGGGAGTTGAAGTGTCGAAGACACTTTTTTATAGTTTTTTAATAGAATCTGCAGAGTTGGAATATTGACTTAAAACCTGACGTGGGAGTATACTGCAAATGCTGACCGACCAGCCGGTCGGAAAGTACATATTCATAACTATTCAGAAAGGCGAGAAGATCATGCATAATACATGGAAAAAAAATTGCAGTGTCGGGATGGCGCTGTTGATGGGAGGCAGCCTGCTGCTCGGAGGATGCGGCAGCAATGCGGCGCAGGATACCACGGAGACCTCTGCGGTAGTCGTAGATATGGAGCAGGCCCAGACCGGAAAGCTGACATTGCAGAACAGCTTTGTGGGAACTGTTTCTCCGCAGGAGATGGTCTATGTCATTCCTTTTGCCTCCGGCACAGTAACGGATACCTATTTTGAGGTGGGCGATCAGGTAAACGCCGGAGATGTTCTGTTCAAGATCGATGATTCTGCGGCAAAATTACAGTTAGAACAGGCACAGCTTAGTGCAGCCAATGTAAAACAGCAGGCAGACAGCGCTCTGACCACACAGCAGGAATCCGCCAATATCCAGATGGACAGCAGCAGAGTGCAGGCCCAGTCCGGATATGATCAGGCTGAGATTGCTTATTATAATGTGCTGAATAATTATAATGATGTGGATGACAATATTGACAAATGTGAGGATACCATAAAGCAGCTGCAGGCAGCTATCCAGGCGGCCAGCGTCAGCGGCGGAGATGCTGTGACGACAGCAAAGCTGCAGGCACAACTGTCGGAAGTGCAGACGACCAAGGCTTCTCTGGAAGCTACGAAAAAGTCTCTTACCCCGTCTCTGCAACAGGCAGAATCCGCATACCGTGCGGCGAAAGAGAGCATGGGACTTCTGGATCGTTCCAAGGAGCTGACCCAGGGACAGGCACTGGAGGATACAAAGAAACAGCTGTCCACCAGTGAAAAGCTGGCAAATGTGGGTGTGGAAAGTGCGGAACTGGCATTATCCTACTATACCGTCAAAGCCCCCATCTCCGGTACGATCCAGAGCAAGGCTGTGGATGTCAACGGTATTGCCGGAAGCAGCAGCCCTGCGTACACCATTGCCAATGAAAACATGATGACTGTGACTTTTCAGGTCAGTGAAGCAGTGAAAAATACACTGACCATGGGGCAGGAAGTAACCGTAGAGAGGGGAACCGCCAGCTATACCGGCAACATTACCGAAATCGGTGTGGCAGTGAACCAGCAGACCGGTCTGTTCCAGATCAAGGCAGCGGTAAATGCCGATGGAAGTGCACTGCCCAGTGGTGTATCTGTGAAACTGACTACCGATACTTATCATACCAATGATAGTGCGGTGCTGATTCCTTACGATGCCGTGTATTATGACAATACCGGTTCTTACGTATACTTAAGTGTGGACGGCAAGGCAGTGAAGACCTACGTGACTACAGATCTGTTTGATGACACACAGATTTCTGTGACCGAAGGAGTACAGCCCGGGGATACTGTGATCACCAGCTGGTCTCCCAAGCTGATGAACGGTGTGGAAGTTACCGCACCGGTGAAGGCAGAAGAGTAGGGGAGGCAGCAGAATGAATTTGACAAAGCTTGCTCTGAAAAGACCGGTGTCCTGTTTCCTGGTGATCCTGGCACTGGCAGTATTCGGTATCAGTTCCATTTTCGGATTTAAGATGGAACTGACTCCTGACATCGAGATGCCCATGCTCATCGTTATGGCTACCTATCCCGGAGCGGATCCGGAGAGCGTGGATGAACTGGTGGCTTCCGTAATTGAAGATTCCGGCTCCACTTTGAGCGGTGTGGATTCCGTGAATTCCTATTCTTTTGAAAATTACTGCATGGTACTGTTCACCTATGAATACGGGGTGGACATTGATGAATGCCACAATGATCTGCGTGCCGCCATGGAGACGGCGAAGCTGAGTCTGCCGGATGACGTGGATCAGCCTACCATCATTGAAATGAACATGAACAGTATGGACGTCATGTCGATCTCGGCGGTGGAAGTCGGCGATGTGGATCTGCTGAAAGTAGTCAATGAATCCGTGGTTCCGGAACTGGAATCTCTGTCCAGCGTGGCACAGGTATCTGTAACCGGTGGCGCCGAGGATTATATCAAAGTAGAACTTAATGAAACTCTGATGAAACAGTACGGGCTGACCATGTCCACGGTAGCGCAAATGCTGGGAACCGTAGATTTCACCTATCCTGCCGGAAACGTGACTCAGGGCAGTCAGGATATCAGTGTGGCTACCTCTATGGAGTACAATACCGTACAGAAGCTGCGTGAGGTGCCTCTGATGACCACCAAGGGGCAGGTCATTACCTTACAGGATATTGCGAATGTTACCACGGCATCCAAAGATGCCACCAGTATCAGCCGTTACAACGGACAGGACAATGTCAGCATCGGTATTAAAAATAAGAGCAGTGCCGGTACGGTAAATGCCTGCAAGGATGTGAAGAAGAAATTGCAGCAGATTCAGGCGGAGAATCCGGCCATCGAGTTTGAAGTAACTTATGATGCAAGCTCGTCCATTATCAGTTCCCTGACCAGTGTGGCCGAGACATTGTTATTGGGCGTTGTATTGACCATGGCAGTGTTGTTCCTGTTCTTCGGTGATTTCAAGGCCAGTCTGATCGTCGGAGCCTCCATGCCGATTTCCCTGTTCCTGACTTTAATCCTTATGAGTATGATGGGATTCTCCATGAACATCGTAACGCTGGGATCTCTGGTCATTGCCATCGGTATGATGGTAGACTCTTCCATCGTCGTGATCGAGAGTTGTTTTAGAAGACAGAAGAGTACACCGGATCTGAAACAGGCGGCCTTGGAGGGAACCAAGGAAGTGACAGCTTCCATTATCGCTTCCACCATTACGACCATCGTTGTATATTTGCCATTGGCTACCATGGACGGTTTGTCCGGACAGATGTTTGAACAGCTGGGATTCACCATCGTATTTGCCATGCTGGCATCCCTGATTGCGGCTATGATGCTGGTACCGTTGTTCTATACGGTATTCAAACCGAAGGAAAAAGAGAATCTGCCGATTGATAAGCTGTTGAAGAAATTTACCGCATGGTATCAGAAGACCCTGCGGAAACTGATGAAACGCAGAAAAACTGTCGTTGGTGTGGCGGTGGCACTGATGATCGGTACGGTCCTGCTGGCGGGAACACTGGATATGGAGCTGATCCCCGCAGCGGATGAAGGTATTGTAGCGGTTACAGTGAATTTCCGTTCCGGTACTACACTGGAAAAAGAGGATGAAGCTCTAAAACTGTGGGAGCAGATCGCCGAAGAGGAGCCGGATGTGGAATCCTATTCCGTATCCATCAGCGGATCCAGCGCGACCATGACCGCGGATCTGATCAAGAAGAGAACCCTGACTACGGCACAGGTGGTAGATAAGTGGAATGAGATCGCAGCCGGAATGACGGATATGGACGTTACGGTGGCGTCCTCCGGCAGTAGCATGAGCTCTATGATGAGCACCGGAGGTTACGAGATTGATTTACAGGGCAGTGACAGGGCAGAGCTGGCACAGGCCGCAGAAGATCTGCAGGCGGAGATTGAAAAAATTGATGGTGTCATAAAGACAGAGAACTCACTGGCAAATTCTACGACGCTGGCCAAGGTAGTGGTAGATCCTCTGAAAGCAATGCAGTACGGACTGACACCCATTCAGGTCGGCATGACGATTCATAACGTATTAAGCGGTATGAATCCTCTCAAAATTACCAATGACGGTTCCGAATATGCCGTATGGCTGGAATATCCGGAAGGAACCTATGATGATCTGAATCTTTTGATGGATCTGGGTCTGGATACCTCTTTCGGTACGGTGGTTCCTTTGAGGGATATTGCGGATATTGATTATGCGCAGAGCCAGGAGACCATCATGAAGCAGAACGGTCTGTATCAGGTCAGCGTGACTTCCACCATGACTTCCGAGAAGATATTTGATGCCCAGAATGCCATCAATGATCTGGTAGACCATACCGTATTCCCGGATTCCGTGACGCCGGCAGACAGTATGATGACCGGAATGATGAATGATGAGTTCCAGGCGCTGCTGCAGGCAATTCTGATAGCGGTATTCCTGGTATTCCTGGTAATGGCAATGCAGTTTGAATCCCCCAGATTCTCCTTCATGGTCATGATGTGTATTCCTTTTGCACTGATCGGATCCTTCTTACTGTTGTTTATTACGAGAAGTACCATCAGTATGGTATCTTTGATGGGATTTTTGATGTTGATGGGTATTGTGGTAAATAACGGTATTCTGTTTATTGATTCTGCCAATATGCTGCGGGAAGAGGGAATGTCCACAGAGGATGCGCTGGTGGCTTCCGGAAGCACCCGTCTGCGTCCTATCCTGATGACGACGCTGACTACGATTCTGTCCATGATTCCCATGGGATTGGGACTTGGGGACAACGGTGTCATGATGCAGGGAATGGCATTGGTTATCATCGGTGGTCTGACGGCTTCCACAATCCTGACCCTGATCCTGATCCCGACCTTCTATCTGATTTTCGATAAACGGAGCAGACAGGAGAGAAGAATGGCAAAGAAACTGGCAAAAGCTCAAAGATCTGGGAAAACGGGGGATACGGAAAATGAGTAAAATAACCGGAACGGAGGCACCAAATCAGGTGCCTCCCAAGGTGATTGCCATGTACCGGGCAGTGAACACGCTTTTGCAGGAAAATAAGGACATTTCGGAAATGAGCGTGTCTATGATTACCGGACTTGCGGGCATCGGCAAGGGAACGGCTTATGAGTATTTTGATTCCAAGGAAGAAATCATTGTCTGTGCGCTGTTGTATGAGATCCGGACAGTAACGGAGCAAGCTTCCGAACAGCTTAAGAGTTGTCCGGATATGGAATCTCAGGTCGGGAAAATGCTTTTGCTGGTGGAAGAACACTCCCAGTGTGTGGATGCTATCATGGCCTTCCTTCATCTGCTGACGGATCATTCTAAGGAAGGAAATTTTCTCAGGGCACGAATGTCTGAATGTAATGTTAACGGTCCGGTAGATCAGTTGATTCGTCAGATTATTGACGATGCACGGGCAAGAGGGGAACTGCGTGAGGATCTTCCGCTGTCCTATATTACCAACGCTCTTCTGGCCCGGATGATCTCGTATCTGATGTACCAGTGCCACCATATCGGCGATGATATGACCCCGGAAGAGATGCGCAGACGGATTACCGAAAGCATAATGAATGAATTGTGCAAAAAAAATATATAATTTAAAATAATTTCTATTGACAAAATGCAATACCTTTGATAGAATGTAACACGGTGATTGCGTTAGCAGTCACGTGATGCTGCTGTGGCTCAGTCGGTAGAGCGTCGCATTGGTAGTGCGGAGGTCACGGGTCCGATTCCCGTCAGCAGCTCTGAATGATAAGTGGAAACGTTGTTTTTGCAACGTTTCCCTTTTTTATTTGTCTCAAAAATGTATCGGGTGTAAACTTGCGCAGAAGCAAAATCCAGCTTACAATAAAATATATTAATTTTATGATCGGACACAGACCAGCCCGACAGATGAGGAAGACGTATGAGGGAGCTGCACAGAGTATGTAAAAATTTCACACGTCATGATAAGAAGAGCCGTACGATCCTGTTGTGCAAGATGCTGGAATACACGAATGTATTTCTGGAGGCGGTATTCCGGGCGGAGGGCTGCAACACCGGGGACGGCTGGCTGATTGCCGCGGCTGCATACATGTTTTCCGAATGTCAGTATTCAGACCATAGAGTATGATTACGACCAGAGTAAGACCCTTAGGGAAAGTCGCATTCTGTTGGCAATTTCTTAGGTTGGCAGCAGGTTCGGAACGTGGTACAATAAAACAGATAACTTTGAAACGTGTATTTTCAGGAGGGGAACATGAAGATAAAATGCGACTGGTGCGGCAGCTGGATCAACGATTTTGATCAGGTCTGCCCGAATTGTGGAGGAGTGAACAACAACTATAACCGTCATGCCAACGGTGTACCGCAGACGATCGAGGAACTGAAAGCCTGGGCGAAGGAGATGAACCTTCCGCTACAGGACATGCGGACCTTTATCGGAGAGGATTACAAGGGAGCCAAAGCTTTCGGTATTTACAAGGATGAGACCGACGGAACCTTCGTAGTCTATAAGAATAAGGAGGACGGTACCCGGGCAGTACGTTATAAGGGAACTGATGAAGCATATGCGGTCAATGAGCTTTATCAGAAGATGAAAGAAAGAGTAGCCGTGCAGAAGGCGCATCAGCAGCCGAAAGCGGCAAACTCTGTCAAACGCCCAACAAAAGATTACAGCGCCTATGAGAAGAAAAGAGCCCGGAGTAAAAGGATAGAAAAAACGATCCTGACAATTTTCTGTCTGATAATGGCAGCATTGTCTCTGGTGGCGATTTTCACAGGAGCCTATTCTATCTGGCAGATTGACAACAGACCGGATACCGGTTATTACACCTATGAGGATCAGAACTATTATTATTATCACGGGAACTGGTACGAATGGGAGAATGATTCCTGGCGCTATGCACCTGATGAGTCCTGGATGGACAGTGATTATGAGAGCTACTACGATTCCTACAGCTATGACAGCGGTGCGGAATATGATAATTTTCAGGATTCTTCATACTACAGTACCTATGATGACAGCAGCTATGACAGCGATTGGGATGATGACAGCTGGGATTCCGGTTGGGATTCCAATGACAGCTGGGACTCCGGTTACGATGACTGGGGATCCGACTGGTAAAATGTAACTTAGAATATATACAAAGGAAGTCTTTGACAGGCTTCCTTTGCTTTTTCTGTTTCTATAGTTTTTGACAGGAGAAAATATGAGCGGTTTACCCGGAATTACGAGGCAGGACGAGGAAAAAAGATTACAGCATACTTTAGAGATCGCACAGCGCAAGGTGGATGCCAATAGGCAGAACGTACAGGCTTTGGCGGAGGAACTGCATGCCATGCAGGAGGAATTCGACGAGAACGACAAGGAAGCCCAGACTCTGTGGCACAATGCGGACGCCCGTTTCAAGTTCGTGAATCAGGATCTGCGCCGGGCGGAACAGGCACGGAAAAAGCCCTATTTCGGCAGAATCGATTTCCGGGACAAAAAGTTGAAAAAAGATGAGGTCTACTACATCGGAAGAAGCGTCATTGCGGACAACCCGGCGGAACCGGAGGTCATCGACTGGAGAGCACCCATTGCCAGCGTATATTACGATGCGGCACTGGGAGATGTCTCCTACTCCGTAAAGGGGGAGGGAAAATATGACATCACCTTGTCGAGGAAGCGCACCTATGAGATCGAAAATGATGAACTGAAGGACTTCTACGATTCGGATGTGGTAGCGAACGATGAACTGCTGACGAAATACCTGGCCCGGAATAAAAAAGCGGTGCTGGGAGAGATCATCGCCACGATCCAGCAGGAGCAGAACGAAGTTATCCGCAAAAAGCCCCAGCACAACATGATCGTGCAGGGAGCGGCGGGCTCCGGCAAGACCACAGTGGCCATGCACCGTATCTCATATATTTTATATAACTATGAGCAGGAGTTTGCACCGGAAGATTTTTACATCGTGGGAAGCAATCAGGTGCTCCTGAATTATATTACGGGAGTGCTGCCGGAATTAAATGTCTACGGTGTCTCCCAGATGACCATGGAGCAGCTGTTCGTAAGACTTCTGTATGAGGACTGGGACAAGTCCTGGCAGATCAAACCGGTGGTAAAGGGCGAAACTTCGGCGGTGAAAGGAACCCTTGCCTGGTTTAAAGAACTGGAGAATTTCTGTCTGCGTTACGAATACCGCGCAATCCCCAGAGAGGACGTGGTGATCGGGAAGACCGGCAAAGTGCTGTTAGACCGGGCTACCATTGCGCGCTTATTAAAAGAGACAAAGGATCTGTCCCGTGCAGACAAGATCAGCCGCCTGACGGATTACCTCATGGCACGTCTGGAAAATGAACTCAGCGGAAAATACTATTCCTATACCCAACCGGAAAAACAGAAGCTCAAGCATTATTACGAGACCTATTTCGGAAAACGGGAATGGAAAGGCTCGGTGGCAGAACTCTATGAGCAGTTCCTTAGGGAAGAGCAGGAAAAGGAGTTCCCGGTCGAGGTGCCGGAAGGCAGCTACGATGTCTACGATCTGGCAGCCATGGCCTATCTCTACAAACGGATCAAGGAGGATACGGTGATCCGTGAGGCGGGGCATGTGGTGATCGACGAAGCCCAGGATTTCGGTATGATGGCTTATGCGTCCTTAAAATACTGCCTGAGCAAATGCACCTATACGATCATGGGAGATGTGGCCCAGAATATTTCCTACCGTTATGGCCTCAACGACTGGACAGAACTGCGGAAACTGATGCTGCCCGGGGAATTTGATTATTTCGGCATTTTACAGAAGAGCTACCGTAACACGGTGGAGATCTCGGAGTTTGCCACGGACATCCTGTATCACGGAAGCTTCCCGGTCTATCCGGTGGAGCCCATCATTCGCCACGGGGAACCGGTCACGGTGAAAAAATGTGCGGATTTTACCAATCAGGTGACGCAGGCAGAGCAGATCATCAAAGCATGGCAGAGCAAGGGATTGGACACCATTGCCGTGGTCTGCATGGACGAAGCGGAGGCGGAAAAAGTAACGGCCGCCCTACAGGACAACGTGGAACTGAATACCGGAGAGACCAGAAAATGGGAGATCGGCGAGGGCGCCATGGTGCTTCCGTTAAAATACACCAAGGGTCTGGAATTTGACGCGGTACTGATCTTCAATGCCTCGGAGGAGGACTATCCGGTGGAAGACGGCTATGTGAAGCAGCTGTATGTGGCAGCCACCCGGGCTCTGCATGAACTGACAGTGCTGTATCGGGGGAAACTGACCGGCCTGATCGCAGATCCCGTATCCCCGGAGCAGAAACAGAGAATGCGCCTTGCCGCAGATGCTCAGAAGAAGCCGGTGAAAACGGTGACAAAACAGGCAGAGCCGGAGAAAACAAAGGAAGAGATTTACAGACAGCGGGCACAGGAAGCGGAAAAGGAAAGGCTTTCGAGAGAGCGGTACGGGCCGAAGAAGATCATCGGAAAATCTGCAACACCCGGAACACCACCGTCAACTGCCGGAAGAAAGCAATCAGTACCTGCAAAAGCATACGGGGCAGGAACCGGCAACGCCGGCAGAGCAATCGGCAGGCAGGAGCCGCGGATGGTAGAAAATAACGGTGAGTACGGCGATATGCCGGATACCAAAACACTGATGCCTGTCGGACATTCGCGAATCGACTGTAGTGTGCGTATGGTCATGAAAGAAAAGGAGTATGTGGACATCCTAAGCAACTACGGAACCCTGCGGATCACACCTCTTGCGGCGGATCTGTTCCGGATTTGTTTTGCAAAAGGGCAATGTCGTGAATTCCCGAAAGCGGCGGTGGCGACAGCCGGGGATCTTAAATGTACAGTGCGGGAGAATCCTTCCATGGTGGAAATTACAGCAGGATATGCCCGGATCCGTGTGGATAAAAAGACCGGAGCATTGACATTTTTAAATACACAGGGTAAGATTCTGCTGACGGAACGAAGCAGAGAACCAAGACAGCTGGGTGAGAAAAAGAACTGGAGCTTTTTCGACTGGAAAAAGGATGAGATTCTGATCGCCGGAGGAATCGGGGCACCGAAATCTCTGAAGGTGGGCAATTCAGCGGTTTATTTTTCCTATGGAAGAGAGGATGACAGATATCCGGGACTGGCTTCGTCCAAAGGATACGAGATGATCTTCCCTGCGGGAAGTCGGGTGCTGTGCTGCAATATAGCCATGTACGGAACCTATATTTCCATGGAAGAGACAGAAATCATTGATTATTATTTACGCGCAAAGTGATGGGTACCATAGGTATGGGAAACAACCCTATGGTGATAACCAATATGAGGAGAACTATGAAGACAACAATAACCGCAGTGGTATTTGATATGGACGGAGTCCTCTTTGATACCGAGAGAATGTATATGGAGTGCTGGAGAGAGGCGGCGGAGCCCAAGGGTCTTAAAAATGTGGATGCGATCTCCAAGGCCTGTATCGGAAGGACCCTGCAGGGTACGAAGGAAGTATTCGAGGCGGCAAAAGCAGAGCAGGGCATTGATGTTTCTTTGAAGAATTGCATGAGGACTGCAGCCGGAGGTTTCAGGAAAAGGAAGAACGGGAAGGCCTCCCGGAGAAACCGGGCGTGCATGAGATTCTGGAGTATCTGAAACAGAACGGGGTTCCTGTGGCACTGGCTTCTTCCACAAGGAAAACGGCAGTCATGGATCATCTGGACAGAGCGGGCATCACGGCATATTTTCAGAAAATTATCTGCGGGGATATGGTGGAAAACGGGAAACCCGCACCGGATATTTATGTAAAGGCCTGTGAGGAGCTGGGTGTGGCTCCCGGACAGGCCATGGCAGTGGAGGATTCCTTTAACGGCATCCGCTCCGCTCATGCGGCAGGCCTGTATACGGTGATGGTGCCGGATCAGCTGCCGCCCACAGAGGAGATCCTTACCATGGTAGATAAAAAGTGTGACAGCCTGATGGAATTACAGGAACAGTTGCCGCAAATTTTGAAATAGAGGAACAGACAGATGGAAGAAAAAGAAGTTAAGGATATGGGAAAAAATACGGCAGATACCTGCGAGGTCACCTGGGAAGAAGTGCAGACATGGGAGCCGGAAAGTTTTGTGCTGGTGGATACCAGAGGCGATGAAGCGGTAAATTACGGCAAGATCCCCGGGGCTATTGCTATCTCCGAATGTGAACTTGTGGACAGACTGGCTGTGGCAGCAGGGGATAAAAAAGTAATTCTGTATTGCAGCCGTGGGCAGAACAGTAAGGTGTCCGCAGAGTATTTCAGAGAACAGGGAATGGACGTCTACAGCCTACAGGGCGGATATACCGGGTGGCTTTTGAATCTGATGCAAAAGGAACAGCCCCAGACGGAAGTGAATCAGAGAGCGCTGGACATCGAGAAGAGCATCCGTAAAAAGTTCCACAAAGTCCTGTTTTCCCGATTTGCCAAAGCCATCAATGAATACGATATGATCCGGGAGAACGACAAGATCGCCGTATGTATCTCCGGCGGTAAGGATTCCATGTTGATGGCGAAGCTGTTTCAGGAGCTGAAGCGCCATAACAAGTTCCCCTTTGAACTGGTATTTCTGGTGATGGATCCCGGCTACAGCGAGGCAAACCGCAAGATCATTGAGAACAATGCAAAGCTGATGGATATTCCCATCACTATTTTCGAATCCCAGATTTTCGATGCGGTGTATGATATAGAGGATTCCCCCTGCTATCTGTGTGCCAGAATGCGCAGAGGCTATCTGTATAGTCATGCGAAGGAACTGGGCTGTAATAAGATTGCCCTGGGACACCATTATGATGACGTCATCGAGACCATCCTCATGGGAATGCTGTACGGCGGACAGGTGCAGACTATGATGCCGAAGCTTCACAGTACGAACTTCGAAGGCATGGAGCTGATCCGTCCCATGTATCTGATCCGCGAGGATGACATCAAACACTGGAGGGACTATAACGATCTGCATTTTATCCAGTGTGCCTGCCGGTTCACGGATACCTGTACCACCTGTCGTACCGATGGCAGCAGCCCTTCCAAGCGTATGGAGATCAAGAACCTGATCGCGTCCCTGAAGCAGACCAATCCCTTTATCGAAGGGAATATTTTCAAGAGCGTGGAAAATGTAAACTTACGTACGATCATCGCCTACAAAGAGGACGGCGTGAAGCATCATTTTCTGGAGCATTACGACGAGTGGAAATAGGGTAAATGGGGCGCCTGCACTTGACGGAAAGGGCATATTTATTCTATAATAGAATGAAAACCGTAAATTGCGGAAGACTTTATGCGCCCTTACAACAGGAGAAGCTATGATCAAGAGTATGACGGGATTTGGCAGATGTGAAACTGCCGAGAATAACAGAAAGTTTACCGTAGAGATGAAGTCTGTCAATCATCGCTACCTTGACGTGAACATCAAAATGCCGAAGAAGCTGAATTTCTTCGAATCTGCGATCCGCAGTGAACTGAAGAACTACATTTCCAGAGGTAAAGTAGATCTGTTCATTACTTATGAAGATTTTTCCGAAAATACCTCCAATGTCCGTTACAACAAGGAACTGGCGGCGGAGTATCTGGGATACCTGAAGCAGATGGCCAGTGATTTTGACTTGGACTGCGATATCCGGGTGTCCACCCTGTCCAAGTATCCGGATGTATTTGTGATGGAAGAACAGGACATCGACGAGGAAGAGTTGTGGAAGGAACTGCAGAGAGCTCTGAGGGGTGCCTGTGAAATGTTCGTACAGACCCGGATCACCGAGGGTGAGCATTTAAGAGACGATCTGATCGGCAAGCTGGACGGCATGTTAAAGCTGGTGGATTTCATCACGGAGCGTTCTCCCCAGATCATTGCGGAGTACCGTCAGAGACTGGAAGACCGGGTGAAGGAGCTGCTGGGTGATACTACCGTGGATGAAGGAAGACTTCTGACTGAGGTGACGATCTTTGCGGATAAGGTATGCGTGGATGAGGAACTGGTGCGACTGCGCAGCCATATCGAGACCACGAAGAGCACGCTGATGGCCGGTGGCAGCATCGGAAGAAAACTGGACTTCCTGGCACAGGAGATGAACCGCGAAGCCAACACCATCCTGTCCAAGTCCAACGATCTGGAGATCTCCAACTGTGCTATTGAGCTCAAGACCGAGATCGAAAAGGTTCGTGAACAAATACAAAATATTGAATAGCAAGTGACTATGCAGTCCCAAAATTGAGCTGAACTGTTTCGGCATGCTTGCATGTACGAAGCAGTTTAGATCAATTTTAGGTGACTCGAATAGAGTCACCGCCCCACAATGAGCAAAATAAGCTGCGAAGCAGCGGGGAGCACGGTAACGTGCGGTTTTGCGAATGGGGACTGCATAGCCACGAAAGGTGATACCATGAACCGATTGATCCATATAGGATTTGGCAATATTGTAAATACGGATAAGATCATCGCCATCGTCAGCCCGGAGGCTGCACCTATCAAACGTCTGGTGCAGAAGGCCAAGGAGACCGGACAGGCAATCGACGCCACCCAGGGACGCAAGACGAAATCGGTACTGGTCATGGAGAACAGTCAGGTTGTTCTGTCGGCACTGCTTCCCGAGACCATCGCGGGAAGAGCACAGGCACTGTGGCCGGATGAGGAAAAAGAGGACAGAGAAGATGCAGAATAAAGGAATATTAATGGTGATCTCCGGATTCTCCGGAGCCGGAAAAGGAACTCTGGTGAAAAAGCTGTTATCGGAATATGACAATTATGCGTTGTCCATTTCCATGACCACCAGACAGCCCAGAGAAGGCGAGGAGGACGGAAGAGAATATTTCTTCCGTACCAGAGAACAATTTGAAGAAAATATTGCAAAAAACGGATTTATCGAGTATACTCAGTATTGCGGCAATTATTACGGAACGCCGAAAGCTTATGTGGAAGAGCAGATGCAGGCAGGTAAGGATGTGATCTTGGAGATCGAGATCCAGGGAGCCATGAAGATCAAGGAGCAGTTCCCGGAGAGCCTGTTACTGTTCGTTACCCCTCCCAGTGCAGAAGAATTGCAGAAGAGACTGGTGGGCAGAGGAACCGAGACAGCGGATGTCATTGCACAGAGACTGGCCCGGGCTTATGAAGAATCAGAAGGCATGGATGCCTATGATTATATAGTAGTAAACGATGATCTGGACGTGTGTGCCGCAGAAGTGCAGAAGTTCGTGGAAGCGGCGAAAAATGAACCGTCCCGTCGTGGAGAATTTATCAAAGAGATCAGAGAGGAACTGAAAAGTTTCGCGAAAGGAGCAAAATAAAATGTTACATCCCTCTTATACCGATTTAATGAAAGTAGTAAACAGCGAGGTAGAACCCGGTGAAGCACCTGTAGTCAACAGCCGTTATTCTATCGTTATGGCAACTGCCAAGAGAGCAAGACAGATCATTGCAGGAGAGGAGCCTCTGGTAACCGCCAAGGTGGATAAGCCTCTGTCTATCGCAGTAGAAGAACTGAACCAGGGTAAGATCAAGATCCTTGGTGATGATGAGGAAGCATAAGACGCATGAAGATATTGTTTGTATCCCTGGGCTGTGACAAGAATCTTGTGGATTCCGAGAAGATGCTTGGCATGCTCCAGGAAAAAGGTTATACCTTCACGGACGATGAAGCAGAGGCAGATGTTGTCGTAGTAAACACCTGCTGCTTTATCGGTGATGCCAAGGAAGAGAGCATCAATACATTACTGCAGATGGGAGAACTGAAGGACAGCGGACAGGTCAAAGCACTGATTGCAGCAGGCTGTCTGGCACAGCGCTACCGCGAGGAGATCCAGAAAGAGATTCCGCAGGTGGATGCCATTATCGGAACCACTGCTATTGACGAGATCGTGGCTGCTCTGGAGGAGATCCTGGCAGGCCGGAAACAGAATCATTACGAAGATATCAATGCCGCCCCTGTGACAGAGACCAAACGGGTTGTCACTACAGGCGGACATTTTGCGTATCTGAAAATTGCAGAGGGCTGTGATAAGCACTGTACTTACTGCATTATTCCGAAGGTCAGAGGCAATTACCGTAGCGTTCCCATGGAAAGCCTGATCAAGGAAGCCACAGAACTGGCTGATAAGGGTGTACGGGAGCTGATCCTGGTAGCACAGGAGACCACGCTGTACGGTGTGGATCTGTATGGCAAAAAGGAGCTGCCCAGACTTTTGCATGAACTGGCGCAGATCCCCGGCATTTACTGGATCCGTATTTTATACTGTTATCCGGAGGAGATCACGGATGAGCTGATCGATACTATTGCGGCAGAACCCAAGGTCTGCAATTATCTGGATATTCCTATCCAGCATGCTTCCGACAATGTGCTGAAGCGCATGGGAAGACGTACCGACCAGGCAGAACTGCGTGCCATCATCGGCAAACTGAGGGAGAAGATCCCCGATATCTGCTTAAGAACCACACTGATCAGCGGATTCCCCGGAGAGACCCAGGAGGATTTCGAGGAACTGTATCGTTTTGTCAACGAGATGGAGTTTGACCGTCTGGGGGTATTCCCTTATTCTCAGGAGGAAGATACTCCCGCCGCCACCATGGAAGATCAGGTGCCGCAGGAAGTCAAGGAATTCCGCAGAGATGAGCTGATGGAATTGCAGCAGGCCATTGCTTTTGACAAAGCGGAGGATATGGTAGGCCGCATCCTGACCGTAATGATCGAAGGCAAAGTTGCGGACGAAGAGATCTATGTCGCAAGAACTTACAGAGATGCTCCCAATGTGGACGGCTATCTGTTTGTAAATACTTCTGCGAATCTGATGACCGGAGATTTTGTCAAGGTTCTGGTTACCGATTCCAATGAATATGATCTGATAGGAGAGATATACCATGAGTAAGATGAATCTGCCTAACAAGCTGACTATTTTCCGTGTGATTCTGATCGTACCGTTTATTATCCTGTTACTGGGAGGGCAGGCCGGATGGTTCGGCGACAATACCTTCGTGACGGATATGATCGCACTGGCTATCTTCATTATCGCCAGCCTGACAGATCTGATCGACGGTAAGATCGCCAGAAAATACAATCTGATCACAGACTTTGGAAAGTTCATGGACCCGCTGG
>JBNMJR010000032.1:0-16281 GCA_050873925.1 Acetatifactor sp. | reverse complement strand
TGACATTATAATGAAATAATTTCCACTATGAGGATTCGAAATAAATTATTTCGCAGGAAAAGGCTTAAAGATCTATACGAAAAAGCTGATTTTTCCACTAAATCTGCCTTTGAGAAGCCTGTTTTCAGGAAAAGCGCCGCTCCCGGTCAGACAGTGAAATCCTGTTGACTTAAATAAAGTCACAAACCCTTTGGTGCAAATAGTCCTCAAATGGTGGATTCAGTACAAAATAATTCCCAAATCAGGATTTTTTGTACTGAATTTCTTTATTTTGCTTACTCGGCGAAAATGGAGACCTTCTACATAGTCAAATCTCATTTTTTTGTATTTTTTCGCAAAAATGGGCGTTTTAAATACATACAGAACTTCCGCCGCTCCGGGAGTGCGTCCGTAAGAGCAGACGCACAGTATAAAAATAGAACGAAACAACCTCTTGTGTGCGCAAGCGCCCACCGAGGTATTCCGTTCTATTTTTGCGCGGCTCATTGCTCGCGTAACTCTCCATTTATCTCTCTTCTCTGAAGTATGCCAGTCCCAGGCTTGCGGGAGGCTGATTCTCTCTCTTGCTCCGCATGCTGGTAATGACCAGTACCAGTAAAGTTACGACATAAGGGATCATCTTATACAGCTCCTGATACTCCATATGCTCGATACCGGTGGGCAGGTACAGATACAGGATGTACAGCCCGCCGAACAGGAAGGATGCAAATACGCTGATATTCGGTCTCCAGATGGTGAAGATGACCAGTGCGATGGCAAGCCAGCCTCTGTCGCCAAAGGCATCATTGGACCAGACACCGCAGGCATAGTCCATTACATAGTACAGACCGCCCAGGCCCGCAATCATACATCCCACACAGGTAGCGATGTATTTGTACCGGGATACGTTGATACCGGCCGCATCTGCGGTGTTGGGGCCCTCACCAACCGCTCTCAGATGCAGACCGGTTCTGGTATGGCTCAGGATATAAGATGCCGCAAACGCAATGATCACTGCCAGATAAGCCAGGAATCCATAGGATAAAAACAGCTTGCCAAACCATCCAAGCTTTGCCGCAAAAGGAAGGGACTTGCTGAAATAGCTGCTGGTGGCGGACAGTGCGATGGAAGGGACATCACTGTTTACCAGTTTGATCAGGGAGCCGCCGAAGAAGTTACCGAAGCCGACACCGAAGGTAGTCATGGCCAGACCGGTCACATTCTGATTTGCCCGCAGAGTAACCGTCAGGAAGCAGTACAGCAGTCCCATCAGCAGAGATCCCAACAGACAGCAAAACAGCGGAATCGCAATAGCGAGGAACCCATTCATATTTGCCGCACCGCCTGCCGATCTCTCGTAGAAGAAGGAACCGATGACACCACAGATACCTCCTACATACATAACGCCGGGGATTCCCAGATTCAGGTTACCGGATTTCTCCGTGATGATCTCACCGGTACTTCCGTATAACAGAGGAATTCCCTGTACGATCGCTCTCGGAATAAATGCAAGTAAAAATGTCCACATGATTACTGTTCCTCCTTTTCTGCCTTTTTACGGAACTGCAGGCGATAGGTAATGAAGAACTCACAGCCGATGATAAAGAACAGGATAATACCTGTCAGAATATCGGAGTAGGAATGATTCAGTCCAAAATTGGTAGAGATCTCACTGGCACCACGATCCATGAAAATAATCAGGAAACTGGAGAATACCATAGTCAGAGGATTGAACTTGGACATCCAGGATACCAGTACCGCGGTAAATCCCTGTCCTCCCGCAATAGTGGTAGTCACGGTATGGTTGATTCCGCCCACCAGGAGCAGACCTACCAGTCCGCACAGCGCACCGGACAGAAGCATGGTACGGATAATTACTTTTTCTACCTTGATACCCACATATTTTGCGGTATTTTCGCTCTCACCCACAACAGAGATCTCATATCCCTGCTTGCTGTAGTTGAGATATACATACATAAATATCGTAATCGCTACTGCCACTACAATACTTAACAGATACTTGGAACCGAAGATCTGAGGCAGCCAGCCCACGTTGGTGTTCTGGTTGATGATACCGATCTTGCCGGATCCCTTGGGGACCTCCCATACAATGGTATAGAATGCCACCAGCTGGGTAGCTATGTAGTTCATCATCAGTGTGGACAGTGTCTCATTGGTATTCCATTTCGCTTTGAAAAACGCGGGAATGAAACCCCAGACAGCTCCTGCTGCCAGGCTGGCCACGATCATGCACAGGATCACGACGGCATTTGGAAGCTTGTCTCCCAGACAGATCATGCAGGCTGCGGATGCCAGACCGCCGATCAAGACCTGTCCCTCACCGCCGATATTCCAGAATTTCATCTTGAATGCCGGGGTCAGTGCCAATGCGATCAGTAACAGGATCGCAATATTCTGAAGAGTAACCCAGGTCTTACGGACGGATCCGAAAGCTCCCAGAACGATGGACTGGTATACCTGTAAAGGATTGATTCCTGTGGTGATCGTCGTAATGATACCGCACAGGATCAGTGCCAACAGGATTGCCACGAAGCGGATACCCAGAGACTTGTACCAGGGGAGCGCATCTCTTTTTACGATATGAAACAAAGGCTCTTTATTCTTCTCCTTCATGTTCTTTGCCTCCTACTCTGGTCATCAACATACCGACCTCATTTTTATCTGTCTTTCTCGCATCAAGAATACCGCTGACTTCTCCGCCGCACAATACCATGATACGATCGGACAGCCCCATCAGCACATCCAGATCCTCACCGACAAAGATCACGGCAACGCCCTTTTTCTTCTGCTCATTAATCAGATCATATATAGTATAGGAAGAATTGATATCCAGTCCACGCACCGCATAGGCCGTCAGTAATACGGTAGGTGCGGATGCAATCTCTCTTCCTACCAGAACCTTCTGTACATTACCGCCGGACAGTCTGCGCACCGGTGTGGTAATACCGGGAGTCGCAACTTCCAGATTCTCCACTACGTCTTCCGCCAGCTGCTTGGAGGGCTTTCGATTGGTAAACGGTGTATGTCCCTTACGGAAGGAACGTAACATCATATTGTCTGTCAGGTCCATATTGCCCACCAGACCCATGCCGAGACGATCCTCCGGCACGAAGGAAAGGGAAACACCCATCTCTGCGATCTTCAGCGGATCCTTGCCGATCAGCATTTCCTTGCTGCCGTCATCCTCTACATAGTGGATTGTACCGGCCTCCACCATCTGCAATCCGGCAATGGCTTCCAGAAGCTCCTTCTGTCCGCAGCCGGAGATACCGGCAATTCCCAGAATCTCACCGCTGTTGGCAGTAAAGGACACATCCTTTAATTTGACAATGCCATCTTCGTTGCGAACGGTCAGTCCCTCTACTTCAATACGGGGCTTCGGGTTCACAGGCTCTGGTCTCTCAATATTCAATGTCACGGCATGGCCTACCATCATGTTGGTCATTTCGGTGACGGTGGTATCTTTTGTCAGCATACTGCCGATGTACTGGCCGTTTCTGAGTACAGCCACTCTGTCGGACAGAGATTCCACTTCATGCATCTTATGGGTAATGATGACGATAGCCTTGCCGTCATCTCTCATTTTCCTAAGGACATTGAACAGTTTCTCGGTCTCCTGCGGTGTCAGTACAGCGGTAGGCTCATCCAGGATCAGAATATCTGCACCACGGTACAGTACCTTTACGATCTCCACCGTCTGCTTCTGGGATACGGACATATCGTAGATCTTTTGCTTCGGATCCACTTCAAAACCGTATTTATTGCAGATCTCCTCGATTTTCCGGGAAGCTTCCTTAATGTTCAGTCTGCCTTCCAGACCCAGGATGATATTTTCGGTGGCGGACAGTACATCGATCAGCTTAAAATGCTGATGCACCATACCGATTCCCAGTCGTAATGCATCCTTTGGGGATTTGATGACCTCTTCCTTACCGTTAATGAAGATCTGTCCCTCATCCGGAAAATAAATACCGGAGAGCATATTCATCAGTGTCGTCTTACCGCTGCCGTTTTCTCCAAGCAGTGATAAGATCTCACCCTTGTAGATATCCAGATTCACCTTGTCATTGGCAATCACGGATCCAAAAGTCTTGGTAATGTTTTTCATTGAAACCGCAGCTACTTTTGTCTCTTTTTCCATCCTCTGTCACCTTTCCAATTTATCCACGACCTGCAAGCTTTGTGCCTGCGGCCCCTTTTCTATCGTGTCGATTTCGGGAATCAACAGGGTAGAAAAAGGGCGGCGCGGCGATAAACGCGGCGCCGTCCAGGCTTTTTAAGAAATTAATACTGCTCGTCCAGCAGGTTGATGCCGTCGATTCTTACATTGAAGTAAGGAGCGGAACGGAATGCAACATCGGACTCATGGAAGTATCCGTCACTTTCTACTTCATGATCGGGAGTGTACTCGGGATCGGTATCGATATCAGCTTCATAGCTGTCCAGGGTCTTGCCGTCTACAGTAAAAGTAGTGATATCATATACGTGAGTCTTGCCGGTGATCAGATCAGCCTTTGCAGCTTCTACTGCTTCTGCAGTACCATCTGCTACAGCAGTACCGAGATCGCTCAGTTCTACGGAACCGGTCTCCAGAGTACCGCACCAGTCGGTATCAATAGGAGTACCGTCTGCTACACATTTGATAGCATACTCAAAGTAAGGCTCCCAGTTAACTCTGGAAGATACCAGGAAAGTATTGGGGCAAGCTGCCTCTGTGCTTCCGTTGTAAGATACATTGGGAACACCAGCGGTCTCACATGCAGTAGGAGCACCCATGGAATCTGCATGCTGGCTGATCAGCACACATCCGCCCTCAATCAGCTTGTTAGCTGCTTCCTTCTCAGCGGTCTCATCGTACCAGGAACCGGTAAAGGTTACATCCATGGTAACGCTTGGGCACACGGAACGAGCACCCAGGAAGAAAGAGGTATAACCGGACATAACCTCTGCATAGGTATAAGCACCTACATAACCCATCTTAGCCTGATCCTCGGTGATATCACCATTAGCAATCATCTCATTCAGCTTCATACCTGCAACGATACCTGCAAGATAACGGCCATCATAGATGGAAGCAAATGCATTGTGGAAGTTGTCAAGGCCTTCTGTATGAGCCTTAGTTCCGGTTGCATGGCTGAACTGAACATCGGGATATTCCTTAGCGGCCTCGATGATATAATCTTCATGTCCGAAACTGTCTGCAAAAATGAAATTACAACCTGCATCAGCAAGTTCGCAGGCTGCTTCATAAGCTTCCTGACCCTCAGGAATGTTGGTCTTGGTCATGTACTCGATACCAAGCTTCTCACAAGCTGCTTTTGCTGCATTCAGGAAGTTCAGATCATAAGTAGAGTTCTCATCATGCAGGAAAATAAAACCTGCCTTTACACCGGTAACAGCTTCACTATCGGTTGCTGCTGCGGTAGTACCTGCTGCCTCGGTAGTAGCTGCAACAGTTGCTGCATCTGTGCCGGTGGTAGCTGCTTCATTGGATCCGCATCCTGCCAGAGCAGTTACTGCGAGAGCCATAGCTGCGAGTAAACTTACGACTTTCTTTTTCATAATTCTCCTCTTTCTGCGCTGCTGCTACGTTACAGATCCATGGTGGCAGCGCGGACACAGATCTGCAGATAACACTGCTGAGCAGTTTAACGCAAAAAGGGTGTATGACACTTTCATACAACCCCTTTATTGTGTAGTCTCAACATTAGTCAGTATAAGCATTTGTCTGACTTCTTGTCAAGAGAAGTATTAAATTTGATAACTATTCAGAGCCATGAAATATTGTTTGAACACGTCGAATGCTTGCATTCGTAAGTGTTTCTGACAATATTTCTTTTGCGAATGTGGTTCTGAATAGTTATCTAATTTTCTAGGAACGAAAGGTGATTTCTCCGGTCTTGTCATCCATGCTTTCCACAATCGCCAGAGACTCTACACGGATACCCTTGGAACGGATCAGATCTCCGCCCTTCTGGAAGCCTTTTTCCACGGCAATGCCGACACCTTCTACAGTAGCTCCTGCCTTATTGACAATGTCGATCAAGCCTTCCAGTGCACATCCGTTGGCCAGAAAATCATCAATGATGAGAATATGGTCTTCGGGATGCAGGAACTTCTTGGAGACGATCACATCATACACTCTCTTGTGCGTAAAGGATTCGATCTTGGTGGAATATACTTCACCGTCAATATTTACAGACTGGGACTTTTTCGCAAATACCACCGGCACATGAAAATGCTGGGCTGCCACACAGGCAATACCGATACCGGAAGCCTCCACAGTCAGAATCTTCGTGATGTTACGGTCTGCAAACAGACGCGCCCACTCTTTTCCCATCTCATTGAATAAATCAATATCCATCTGGTGATTCAGAAAAGAATCTACCTTTAATACATTTCCGGCTTTTACCGTTCCGTCCTTACGGATACGTTCTTCGAGTAATTTCATTGTGTGTCTCCTTTGTTAGTATGTGTTCCTGTTTTTTCTTAATTATAATCAGGGTACCTGTTCTTTTTCAATAAAAGAATTTACTTTCCTCCAAGTATTTTCTGTATGGTATCCATGATCATATCCTGATTGGCCGGCTTTAACAGATAGCCTGCGGGTTTCAGTCCCAGCACCGCCTTGATGTTTTCCTTATTTTTTATTCCGGTAAGGAATACTACGGGAAGTGTTTCTGCTCTTGGAATCTGGCGTATCTGCTCCAGAGTCATTTTACCGTTCCACTCCGGCATCTCATAATCCAGGAATACCATATCCGGCAGCTTCTTCTCTATCATATGTACCGCTTCCTTGCCGGAAGTTGCCATAGATATGTCGTAATATTTCTGAAGCGCACCTTTTAGGGCACGAAGCTGGATTGCATTGTCGTCTACGAGAAGGATCTGTTGCTTCGGTTTTTCCGGCTTTTCTTCTGCCACCGGCTTTTTCACAGGCTCTTTTTTCCCAAGGTTCTCTTTCGGAAGCTCTTCCTCATCCACACCGATCATTGCCTCGATCTGTGCTTTTAAGGTCTCGTAATCATCCAATGTGACATTATCGTCATTTTCTGTTTTTTCCGTCGCCCGGGCTTTCTTTGCTACTGCAGTTTTTTTGATCTCCTCGGGCTTTTTTTCCTCCGGATCCTCTGTATTCTGTCTTACAAACTCTTCGGCCTTCCCGTCAATTTCCCGCTGATCCCAGTGCTGTTTTGCAAAAATACCTCCTACGATATCCAGCAGTTCGGGATTACTGATGGGGCGTACCAGTTTTTTATACTGGGCACTTTTCATGACCGATTCGAACTGTTTCACTTCCTCTTTATTCCCTACACAGATAACAGGAAGCTTCGGATACTGCTCGGTAATATTTCTGAAAATAGGTTCATGGGAATAATCCATGGCCATCAGATTGATCACCACCAGATCCGGCTGATTCATGGCCAGCATTCCCCGGATAATATCACTGTTGTCCGACCCCAGCTGCACATGATATTTTTCTGACAGGCAATTATTAAAGTCCTGGGTAATCCGGTTAAATCTTCCTATTAGAAATATATTTTTCATAATCTCTCCCTCCTGCTATGACCGCATATTCTTCATGATGCCCTGTATAATACGGTCACAGACTTCTATTGCTTCCTCCGCCTTGAGGTTCAAAAGCAGCCCCTCCAGATTGCTGATCTCCTCCCTGAGTTCACCATTGTATTCATATTGCAGAAGCTGTTCCATCAATTCATCAGCAGTATCGTAATCTCTGTCATCCAATGCTCCCCGCAGCATTCCAAACATCGGCAATGCCTGCATCGGATCCGCTTGCTTCTTCGGTTCTTCTTTGGGAGCCAATACCCGAAGTTTTTCTTCGGTAGCTTCCAGTTCTTCCATAAACAAGGGATGTATGCGTCGTGCTTTTTCCAGATTGTTTTGTTTTACTGACATCTCCAGTGCTTTTGCCATAGCGGATAACTGCATAATTCCGATGGTAGCGGTCAGTCCTTTAACAGCATGTACCCGGATACGGTAATCGTTCAGGCTTTCCGGATCTTCCAGCTGTGTGAAAAGCTGTGCGATCTTCTCTTTTTCTTCCGGAATGGTCTTATAAAATTTTACAGTGGTACTGAGCAGCAGGTCTTCATCCGGCAGATGCATCTTGCCGTAGGACCAATCCACTCCATCAATTTCCGGAAGTTCCACATCGGAAGTATTTGTATTATCCATGTTCAACACATCCATGGGATCTGCTTCCTGTATCAGTTCTTTCGGAAGATATTTCTGTATCAGTTTCTCCAGTTTCACCGGTTCAATAGGTTTTGACAGGAAATCATGGAAACCTTCTCTCAGATATTCCTCTCTCGCTCCCACCACAGCATTGGCTGTCAGCATAATGATAGGAGTATCCTTGCAAAGATTATTCTCCATCTCTTTCATATGCCGGAAAGTCTCTATACCATCCATCTCCGGCATCATATGATCCAAAAAGATCAGATCGTAATGATTCTGCTCTACTTCCCTGAGAGCGGCCGCACCACTGTCCAAATCCGTTACCTGCACCCTGGTCTGTTTTACCAGATTACGGAACACACTGCGGTTCATGGCATTGTCATCCACCACAAGTACCTTCGCATCCGGTGCACAGAATGCTACTCTGTATTTCGACTCGTTCTGACTTTTCTCCACTCTTTTACGGAAATCTCCGATCTTTTCGACCTTTTCCACATTGGATATCCGTTGCAATAACTCAAAATGGAAATTGCTTCCTTCCCCATAGACACTTTCCACCTGCAGTTCGCTGTTCATCATTTTCAGGAGATTTCTGGTAATGTTCAATCCCAGGCCGGTACCTTCCACATTACGGTTTTTCTTCAGGTCTACCCTTTCAAAGGCACCAAACAGCTTCTGGCGGTCTTCCTCTTTGATTCCGATGCCGGTATCTTTGACCTGCACCCGCAGGGTAACCCAGTCTCTGTTTACAGAACCGTCCACTATAAGTGTGACAGATCCTTTTTCCGTATATTTAATAGCATTTCCCAGTAAATTTACAAGAATCTGCTTAATCCGGACATCATCCCCGTAAAGACCATTGGGCAGTTCCGGGCTTACTTCCACACAGAATTTCAAATATTTTTCCTCTGCCTTCACAGAGAACATATTGACTACATCATTCAGAAGACTGCTAAGGTCATATTTTGCATTGATGATCTGCATTTTACCGGATTCGATCTTGGAAGAATCCAGGATATCATTTACGATGCTGAGCAGAGATTTGCCCGCATTCATAACATCCTGCGCATAACCGCGGATCTCCCGGCTCTTACTCTCTCTAAGGATCATTTCATTCATCCCCAGAATGGAGTTGATTGGAGTCCGGATCTCATGAGACATACGGGCCAGAAAATCAGACTTTGCAATATTGGCCTGGTCTGCATCCTCCTTCAGCTTCTTCATCTCATCCAGCTTCCGGCGTTCCTCCGTAATATTCATGAAATACATGATATGACCCACAATATCATCATTGTAATTGATGTCCGTTACAGAGACATTATATATTTCATCATGCAGTCTGTACTCCATAATGCCCTGACTATCCCACATGTTACTGCCGACTTCCACCGGCAAAGGTCCTCCCACATAACAATGGCGCAGTGCCGGGAAGATTTCCTCCGCAGCCGCATTGGTTTTTACAAATGCATATTTACTGTCGGCGATCACGATTGCCTCTTCAATATTCCGAAGCAGAGACTTGTCTACAATAGATTCAATATCGTAAATAATTTTCTTATATTCTGCGATAAAAAAGATACTGCCACAGATACCGGTACACAAAGGTGCCAGATTATATTTACTGTGCAAAATCGGCATTAATCCTTCCTGTATCAGTCCGATCACGACAAGACCAAGCGCTCCTATGAGCCATCCATACCTGCGAAGTGCCTTTTTTCCCTTTTCTTGTTTCAGATTATTATATGTGACATTAATTCCGTAACATATTTGGGCAATAGCATATAAATGCCATAAATAGTATAAAGTTCCAACCTGCATATTAATATAACTCGTTCTTCCGGGACGAGTGAATAAATCTACATTTTTAATAAAAAGGTCTATCTGAGGAAAATTGAGAAGGAGCAGAACCAGAAAAAGGTCTATTCCCAGAATCACACTTTTATAAGTAGTCGCAATCTGCTTTCTGCAAAATCGCATGGCAAAGAACATAAGAAAGCTGGAAACATAGATAGTTCCCAGATATTGGAACTTTATGGAAGCAATGGCGCCGCCCTGACTTTTCGAACCGAGGAACATGGTATATCCCATGGTCTGTAAGAAACCAAACGATATAATACTTAATATCTGTCTCGGCATCGGGCTGTCCGGCTGTGCATGCACCATGAAAAAATATGCAAAAAACATTAATACTATTAATATATGTATTCCCAAAAATATCATTCCCATTTTACCCTCATTTGTACTTTTGTAAAAAACTAGTCGAAATTATATACGTTGTTTCTATTGTATGCTTCCCCACCGGAAAAGGCAACCGCTTTCTCTTGCTATTTTGATAACAGTTTGTTATGTTAACCATAAGAAATTTGTTATGTGAGGAATATTTATGGTTCTTAAGGGATATCTGATTGAAAAATATAATGTGATGAGCAATGCTTATACCTGTAACCGGCTGGTGGCAGAGGCTGCTGCCCGTGATGTGGATCTGCGGATCGTAGGGATCCACGACACCATGGTCACACCGGATAGTGTCCTCAATCATGGAATAAAACTGGGACCCGTAGATTTTGTGATAAACCGTTATAAATGGGGACAGGAAAAAGATGCTCTCAATGCGCTTGCTTCCCGAAGCTATAATCCTTTAACTGCTTATAATATCTATATTAATAAGTTTGAACAGGTACGGAGGCTTCGTTCCGGGGCTTTTCTGGTACCGAAATATATTCTGGGGACTTCCCTGTTGCCTTTTGCTTCCATTGTGGAACAGCTGGGGCTCCCCTTTGTAGGCAAAGGTCTGGAAAGCTCCATGGGAGAGGAGATCGTCTGTATCCGCAATCTGAATGATTATGAAAAATTATCCATTACCTATCCGGCATCAAAAGAATGGCTTTTTGAGGAATTTATTTCGGAAAGCTACGGCAGAGACATGCGTTTTTACAGTATTCGCGGAGAAGCGGTGGCCTGTATGCAACGCAGATCCCAGGGAGATTTCCGCGCCAACGTGGCTCTGGGAGCTTCCGTGGAGCCTTACCCGATCACCTCGGCCATTCGCACCATTGCCGCAGATATTTATGAACAGACCGGACTGGATTTTCTGGGAATTGATCTGCTCTTCGGCAAAGAAAAACCTTATTTTTGTGAAATTAACGTTATGCCGGGACTGGAAGGCATCGAAAAAGCTTCCGGCATAAATGTTGCCGGAAAAATTATTGAAACGATACAATCTGACTTTATATAAAGGACTTAGTGTGAAAAATACTTCCGAAACACCACTGAAACTTCATAAGATTACTACGCCTAAGGAGGCGGAAGACTTTGTCTATGTCTCTTATCTGCGGGCTGCCTCACATCAGGATTATGATGCAAAGGATGCCGGAAAAAGGCATCCGGAACTGACTAGATCCCTGCTTCGTCAAAAATCCGACACTCCCTGTGTCGTTGTCACCGGAAGCAAGGGGAAAGGCTCCGTTGCCAACATGATTTCCCGGATCCTGCAGACAAGGTTCTCTGTGGGACTGATGACCAGCCCTCATATCACGAACTTTCGGGAACGCTTCCGTGTCAATGACACGATAATCGATGAAACGGACTTCTGTCGCCTGATGACAGAAATCCGGCCGGAGATTCTGGATATTGCCTCTGATCTGCCGGAATCGATATGTATCAGTCCCATGGGCATCCAGGCCGATCTGGCGCTGACTTATTTTTCGGAAAAACATACAGAATTCAATGTTTTTGAATGTGGTAAGGGTGCAAAATACGATGATGTGAACAATATACGTCACGACTATGCCGTGATCAATCGGGTGTTCTTAGAACACACGAGGGAACTGGGAGATACGTTGACTGCCATTGCGGAAGATAAATCCCACGTCATCACCGGAGAGCAGAAGTGCGTCTATTTTGCGGAACAGGAGCCGGAAGTTCTGGACGTTCTGCAGCGCCGCGCCGAAGATTTGCAGGTTCCCTACAAGATCTACGGCCGGGATTTTCATGCTGAGAACATCCGCTATACCTGTTCCGGAATGCAATTTGATGTGGTGGTTGGAAATACTGTCTATCCTGACCTGCAGATTCCCCTGCTGGGTGAACATCAGGCCAAAAACTGCGCATTGGCACTGGCTGTGTGTGTGGATGTGTTGTCTGATCTGTGCAGGGAATCCAGGGCTTTTCCTTTACCTTCTGTCCGGGAAAACCTGTCTCTGCTGCACTGGCCGGGGCGCATGGAAGTCTTGCGTTCCGATCCGTTTATCCTGCTGGATGCCTGCATCAATCCTGCCAGCTGTGAAAATGTGAAAGAAGTTTTGCGACATCTGGGGATTCGAAATTGCACCGTTATTGTGGGAATTCCGGAGGATAAGGATTATGCCGGAGTGGTTCGGTCCATGGAAGAAACGGCAAACCGGATCCTTCTCACCAGATCCGGAAATCCGCACTATCATTTTTCCAAAAAACAGCAGGAGACATTGGCGGGAGAGGGCATTGGTGCAGAATGGACAGACTCGGTGGAACAGGCGCTTACTCTGGCGGATTCTTTTTCGGATCCCATTGTAATATTAGGTACGACCTCCGTTATTTCGGAAGTGGAACAGATTTTTCAGCAATCTTAACTTGCCCTTACCGGATACAGGTGCTACAATGAGGGCAAATAGAGGAATATCGAATTAAATAAAAACATTTTGCAGAAAGGAGAAGTCCAATGACAGGTATTTACGGAATCGGTAATTATAATAATTATGGTCTGTCCGGTAATTACGGATATAATTATTCTACCGGTACGGCATCTTCCGCACAGTCCGATGATAAGGGCGTTGTAGTAAATCCCGGAAAATCCGATGTGGAAAAGCCCGGCAGAAAATCTTCTCCCGCGGAATGTGAGACCTGCAAGAACCGGAAATATCAAGACGGTTCCAACGAGATGGTCTCCTTCAAATCTGCATCCCATATTTCACCGCAGGCTTCCGCCTCCAGGGTTCGTGCCCACGAGCAGGAACATGTAACCAATGCCTACAATAAGGCTGCGCAGAACAACGGCAAGGTTCTCTCAGCCACAGTGTCCCTGCGGACCGCGGTATGTCCCGAATGCGGTACCGTCTACACCGCCGGCGGCACCACCACGACCAAGATCAGCTACAGCGACGAAAGCAATCCTTACCAGCAGAACAAGAAATCCGCCGATGCGGTTATGCTGATCGGACAGAATCTGGATCTGAGCGCGTAAATAAAGACATTTCTGACATGGAAAAGCCCCCACATGATGTGAGGGCTTTTTAATTTTAATATGCCACATACCAGTCGCGGCAGGGCAGAAGAGTGAATCCATCAAATTTCTCTGCATCTGTATAGTAGATGATATAGATCTTATTTCTGTCGATGTGCTCCCAGTCGATTCCCATGGTGAAGCGGATTCCTTTTCCCAGAAAATCCTTCGGCTTGGGAGGTGCATCGCTTAAGTTCCTGTTGGCAAGGTATTCCGCCGCATCAATCTCTCCGTAGAGAAGAACACTGGGATATTTGATGGCATCTTCGATTTCGATCTCACGACTGCTTTCAGTTGCAATCTCCATGGCTTTCTGTACGGCTTCTTCGCTTCCTTCCTGAAAATATCCACTGACCAATTCCTTATAGGAAGTAAAATAGGCTTTTTCAAACTGTATATTTTCGCCCACCAAAAGTGCAACCAGAAGGATACTTACCGCGATTTTTCCATAGAAATTCACTTTTTTCCCCACAAAATCTGTCAGAGAAGACACGCACAATGCCCCGCACAGAACAAGAGGAATATAGATGCAGTTGATCTGGGTCATTCCCACGGTAACCAATAATCCCAACAGCAATGCTCCGGTCAGCTGAAAGAATATCATCCACAGTAACGTCGTCTGTCTTTTCCGTAAAGCCAGAATCAGTCGGATCACCAGTAAAAATACTCCCAGAAAGATCAGTACTCTGGCTATGACCCCGAAAAATCCGAATGGCATGATCACGTCGTAAGGGCGGCCAATATCCTGCCGGTACAGAAGATACAGCAGATTTTTGAAATTGTATAAAATATTGCGGAAAGAGGATGCTATTTCATTCACTCTGAAATCCGTCATTGCGTAGACCGAAAAAGGACCTATGGAAAACTCCGGAAGGATGCCTCTGTTTACCAGTAAAAATGCCAGCAGCGGAAGTGCCAGTAATCCGATGATCACCACATGGATCACGAAGTATTTGTTGAATTTCAAAGTCTTTGTAAGAAATCCGTATCCCCATTCCAACAAAAGAAGCAGTGGAACAATGGGCCAGATGGTTGCATAACAATACAGGCTCAGACCGTAGGAGAATGCCGACAGAATGAGCAATTTCGGCTTTTTCAGGCCATAGACAAAAAAGGTCAGTCCAAAAAGCAGGAACCCCGGCGCCAAATTGGACTCCAGCCCCCATCTTGACATCATGATATGCCAGGGACATAAGCTGAGAAGAAGCATGGCCCACAGTCCGGTCGCTTCATCCGCCATCTCTTTCATCAGGAAATAAACCGCTACCAGAGACAAAATCGCCACTATGGCCTGCGGAAGTCTTACTACCAGCGGCGTGATTCTGCCACCGGTCAAGAGCAGAAGAGGAAGCATGAGATAGGAGTTCAGTGCATTCTGCCCGCCGCCCCAGGACTCAAAATATACGGGATAGGAGTGTCCTGTGGAATCGATCCCACTGTGAAACAGAGAATAGGCATTAAAAGCCCCATAAGCCTCGTCCATCTGGTAACCGCCCGGAACCTTCCCCAGCTGCACCAGCCGCAATACAGAACCAAATAATAATATGAGGCAAAACAATATGGTGTATTTATGTTGTTCTATTGTTTTCTTTAATGTCATAGGTCTTTTATATCCTTTTTGTTTTCCAATATTTATTTTCATTTTATCATATTGATGATTGGATTGTCTCTGTAAAACTGAAAATTGATTTTACCTATGGTAATAATATCTTGCAATAATTTCCTTTATCAAATTACATATCACCCCCAGGCAATGTAGAAATCTCTGATAAATTGATACTGGCTAATGTATCCATCTGCCTGATTGCCAGATTTCTAAGCAATATAAGTCTTTCTGATTGAGGTTTCCCCTGCTCAATTAAAATAGCATTATAACTCTCCATATTTGCCAATACCAATAACTGATTTAAATTTGCATCATCACGCACATTCCCCTTTTTATCCGGATTATTATTTTCCATTGCTTTGCAGTCTGACCAAATAAAGCAACATTTAAAAGATCTGCTTCACTGGCATATGTATAAGCAATCTGTTCTGGTGTCAGCTCTGGTGGAATCAAATTTTCCTTCACCGCATCCGTGTGAATACGGTAGTTCACCTTTGATAAAGCTCTGTTCAAGTTCCAATCTAATGAAAGCCGACTATTTTCATCTTGTTTTAATCTACGGTAATCTTTCATAATATATAGCTGAAATTCAGGAGAAATCCATGTAGCAAATGCCATAGCAATATCGCTATGTGCATAAGTTCCTCCACCATATCTGCCTGCTTTTGACACTATTCCAATAGCATTTGTCTGTTCAATCCATTTGGTCGGCGTCATAACAAACCTGTTTAATCCTGCATCACTTCTAACCGCCTCGAATTGCACACGGTTAAAATCCGGATTATGAAGTTCTTCCCAAACACCCAAAAACTCAACTGTATTTCTGTTTCGCATCCAGTTCTGAATGACAAATCTGGGGTCATTATCATTTCTATATTTTGCAATATCTGTCAACGAAATATATTCATTTTCAAAATCTTTCGTGTAAATCCCAATATCAATTCCTTTTGCGTGAATAATTTCCCTAACTATTTTATTTGCCATCTCTATTCCTCCACCATGTTTTCCAGACTTTCTATCTTCTTCAAAGCCTCCATATAAGCCATCAGTCTCTTCTGTTGTTCTTCCTTCAGTCCATGGTAATCTTCAATCAACTGAATGTCATAAGGTGTAAACCGGCTCTCCGGACTGGCCGCAATAATCTCTTCCACTGATGAACTCTGATGATCTGATCTGGATTTTCTCCATCAGCTGACTGTAGTACCTGCTTCCGCTC
>JBNMJR010000031.1:0-16488 GCA_050873925.1 Acetatifactor sp. | reverse complement strand
TATATTTTCCAGCACTATTTACAGAACACACTGATCCAGTCCACCGAGACCAGCCTGCGGCTGCTGTCGGAGTCCATGGATTCCAGCATCAATGATGTCTATCGCCTGGTCCGCTACTGTCAGACGGATTCCGGCATTGCCAAGTACATAGAGCACAATCCGAATCCCGGATCGGTGTTGTCGGTATCTACCTATGATTCTTTTGCCGAAGAGTGTAGCAGAAACGGTGCGTACAATTACATGCCGCGAATCGCTGTTGTCTCGCAGGAGCATTATCTGCAGGTCGTGGCCACGACTTATTCTTCCACGGCGAACCTGTCCGAACAGATTCCGCTTCTTCCTTATTATGAAGAATTATTGTCTGCGGATAATTATGATTTTTCTCCGGGAATCGTTGCGGATCCCTTTCACCGGGCCGGACGCGAAGTACTGCCTATTATCCGTCCGATCACATACCAGTACAACAACAAACAGGCCGGCTACTTATTTATAGAAGTATCCGCGGATCTGTTCACCACTCCGTTAAAGGATTACAGTTGTCCGGAAGACAGTTATCTCTACCTGACGATCGCGGATCATACATATATTTTTGAAAATAATACACTGCGGGAGTTTACTCCGGAATATAATCTGAAAGAAGATATGAGCAATTCCTCCCTCACCGGAGACACCCGAATTTCCAAAATTCACAGCACCACCAAGGGAGAACAGATTCTGGTGACGGTTTCTCTGGACATGCCGGACTGCTACTTAAGCCAGAGCATTTCCCATGCAGAGCGTACGAATCAGGCCGTTCTCTTCGGCGGAATCCTGGTGGGCATTCTGGTGGGTATTGTGTCTATCGGTATTGTGCTGATGCTTTTGATGAACCGTATGATCACGGTTCCCGTATCCCATCTGCAGTCCCGCATGGTACGGATCGCCGAAGGGGATTTCTCCAGAGATCCTTCTATAGAATGGGATCACGAGCTGGGTGACATAGGCCGGGGGATCAACGACCTGTCGGAAAATGTATGTCAGCTCATGGAGCGCCGGCTGGAAGATGAAAAGCAAAAACAGGATCTGGAATACAAAATGTTACAAAGCCAGATCAATCCCCATTTCCTGTATAATACCCTGAATTCCATCAAATGGATGGCCACCATCCAGGGGGCTAACGGCATCTCCGAGATGACGACTTCCCTGTCCAGACTGCTAAAGAGTATTTCCAAGGGTACCAGCCTGCTGATCGATATCCGGGAAGAGTTATCACTGTTAGAGAACTATTTCACCATCCAGAGCTACCGTTACGGCGGCACGATCACCATGGATATTCAGGTGGATGATGACAACTTATACAACAGTCAGATCATCAAGTTCACATTGCAGCCACTGGTGGAAAATGCAATTTTCCACGGCATTGAGCCCAAAGGCTGTACCGGCCACATCCAGATCCATGTGGATTATGAGGCACCGGACAACACAGAAAATATCCGTATCGATGTCACGGATGACGGTGTCGGCATGACTGCGGAAAAGGCCGCTCAGGTCTTACGCTCCAATGATGACAGTTCGGCAGATTTCTTCCGGGAGATTGGCATCAGCAATGTACACAAGCGCCTGCAATATCAGTTCGGCGCAGAATACGGCATTACCATAGAAAGTAAAGAAGGCGAATATACAACCATGTCCATACATATCCCCAATCGCCCTCTGGACCATAAGTAAGCACAAGGAGTTACCATGTATCAGCTGTTAATCGTAGACGATGAACCTCTGGTTCAGGCAGGAATCCGTTCCATGCTGAACTGGAATGAAATGAATATCGAGATCTGCGGCACCGCCATGAATGGTCAGGCAGCGCTGAAGATCATTGAAGAAAAATCCCCGGATATCGTGATCACGGATATCAAAATGCCGGTCATGAACGGTCTGGAACTGGCAAAAGTATGCCGGGAACGTTACGCGGAAAACTGCCCCTATTTTATTATCCTGACCAGTTACGAGGACTTCCAGATGGCAAGAGATGCTCTGGCTTATCAGGTATCTGACTATCTGGTGAAGCTGGAACTGACACCGGAGGTACTGAAAAACGCCATTGACCGGGTGGTCTCCCAGATCTCCCAGTCCCGTAAAAAACAGCTTTCCGCCGTAAATATCCATCCTTTTTATGACAAGTTCCTGATCAGTCTTCTGCACGACCTGTTTGAATCCGAAGAACAATTCCGACTGCAGAGCCGGGATCTGAACCTGAACTTTGATTACGGTGCCTATATCTGCTGCTACGGAGAGATTCTCAGTCCCCAGGCCGACCAGTTGTCTGCAGAACAACAGCTCTCTCTGTTCAGCACTTCGCTGCAAATGATCCGGGAACTGGGCAGCAAATATCTGCCGCTTTATGCACTGTCTCTGGATCTGCGGCATTTTGCCCTGATCTTCTGTTTCGCGGATCCGTCGGATACGGAAGATTACGCTGAAAGTCTGACGGATATTCTGCAGAGTATCAGCGGCACCCTGCAGAATTATTACAATGTCACCCTGCGGTGCGGTATCGGTCTGCCGGTGCAGACCCCCGGTACCATCTGCGATTCCTACCAGTATGCGAGACAGATTTTCCAGAACACGGAAGACCATGCTTCCATCGTTGCCTTCGATACGGACCATTCCCGGGAAAATGCCAAGAACTCCTTTAATATCAGCCTGTTCAAAAACGATCTCACCCGGGCTTTTGAAGAGTATGATCCGGATATTCTGAAGAATACGATCCAGTCTCTCTGCGACCTGTTCCGGGATCATCCGGGGCATTATATCCAGGCACTGGATGCCGCCAGCAATATCCTGTATTTGTCCATTTCTCTGCTACAGGATGGGGAAGCCACGGTCTCCGGCTTCTTCGCCGGGGATCCGGACGGTTACCGCTCCCTGTATAAACAATCCAATGTGGATCATGTGATCCAGTGGCTGCAATTATTTTCCGATAAGCTGTGCGAGCTGTTCCAGACCCGTAGAAAGGACTACAAAAATCACATTGTCACCAATGTCCGGAAATACATTAATGAGCATGTAAGCGAACGACTGTCCCTGAATGAAGTGGCGGCAGTCTTTGGCATCAGCCCGAACTACTTAAGCCAGTTGTTCAGCAAATACAACGATACCGGCTTCAGCGAATATATCAATATCTGTAAGGTCACGGAAGCCAAGCGGCTGTTGGAAGAGGAAAATATGAAAGTCTACGAGGTCGCAGAGGCTTTGGGCTTCGAGAGTGCCTTTTATTTCAGTAAAGTATTTAAGCGTGTGGAAGGCGTCTCTCCCACAGATTACGTGAACAGCAAGTTCAGTTAAATATTGTTGATAACTGTCTATTACCACGGATATGGAAAGGTATGATTATGGAAATGAATTCTGAAACTGCAATCATAGAAAAGCGATTTTTAGAGACAGCAAAGTCCTTTCACGGAAAGTGCAACCCTTTTCACCCTTTTGCGAAAGCTGCGGACCGCAAAGCTTACGAAGCGCTCCCCGCATCCCTGAAAGAACGGCTGGTTCAGGCCGGAGAAGCGAAACTGGGATTTGCATTTCCGGTGATCCGCGCCACGGATTATATGCGATTTAAAAAGGATGGTGACCGTGCCGCTTTCGAAGCACTCTATTTCGGCAAACGTAATGCGCTGAACGATCTGATCCAGGCTGAATGTGTGGAACATCAGGGCCGTTTTCTGGATGATATTCTCAATGGCATCTATTCTGTCTGCGAGGAGACCGCCTGGCAGCTTCCGGCCCACAATTCCTATATCCGGGACACGCCGCAGCTGATCCTGCCGGATGTCACCAGACCTGTCATGGATCTGTTCGCCTGTGAGACGGGAGCAATGCTTGCCTGTGCGGCTTATCTGCTGGAAGAGGAATTCAACGCTGTCAGCCCTTTTATCCTGACCTGTATCGAGGACAATCTGAAACGCCGGATCCTGTTGCCCTATCTGACCGCACATTTCTGGTGGATGGGTCAGGACGAGGAGCCCATGTGCAACTGGACGGTATGGTGTACGCAGAATGTCCTGCTGACCACATTCCTGATGCCCTGGAGCAAAGAGATGTCCTCCCTGTTGGCTGCTCCGGTACGTACTCTTTGCGGGGATGTTCCCCTGTCCCTGCCCGAAGGAGTTGATGACACCGCTGTCACTTTGCAGGCTGTTTTGTGCAAAGCCGCAGAAAGCTGTGATTATTTTCTCAAGGATTACGGTACCGACGGCTGCTGTGAAGAGGGTGCCCAGTACTACCGTCACGCGGGACTATGCCTGTACGGCGCCATGACCGTACTGACCACAGTTACCAACGGACATTTTGCTCCTCTGTTCCGGTGGGAAAAAGTGAAAAACATCGCAGCCTATATTCTGAATGTACATGTAAATGATAAGTACTATTTTAATTTTGCCGACTGCTCTCCCATCGCCGGTCGTGCCGGGGTACGGGAATATCTCTTCGGCAAAGCCACCGGGCAGGAGGATCTGTGCCTGTTTGCCGCAAAAGATTTTCAGGCGGGACAGGGTCAGCTTGTCACCGACGAAGTCAATGGTGGGAATCTGTTCTACCGCATGCAGACTGTATTTCATTATGAAGAAGTGATGCAGTGGGATACTTCCGCCACCCTTTCTCATCGTGATGTCTATTACCCCAGTGTCGGACTGTTCCTGGTGCATTCCGCCGCTTTAGATCTGGCGGTCAAGGCAGGCGACAACGCCGACAGCCATAACCATAACGATACCGGAAGCATCACTTTATACAAAAGCGGGCAGCCCATCCTCGTAGATATCGGTGTGGAGACCTACACCCGGAAGACCTTCTCTCCCAGACGTTACGAGATCTGGACCATGCAGTCCGGTTATCATAACCTGCCTACGATCTGCGGTACGGATCAGAAGGACGGTGAGAAATACCGTGCGGAAAATGTGGTGACCGATCTGACCGGGGCCGAACCTTCTATTTCCATGGAACTGGCTGCCGCCTACCCCGATGCTCTGTCCGCTGTACCGGATCTCACTTATGTCCGTAGGGTAACGCTAAAAAGGTCTTCCAACACTGTCGTATTGGAAGACCATACAAATGCACAAGATATTATTCTTAATTTTATTACTTATGAAAAACCTTCCGTTCTCTCCACCGGAGAAATCTCCATCGGAAACGCCGCTGCTGCCTTCGAAGGAGCCGAACTGCTGGTTATTGAGACTCTGCCCATCACAGATGCCCGCCTGAAAACAGCGTGGGACCATGACCTGTACCGGATCCGGCTGAAGAGCAACAATACCGGCTTCCGGTTGACCATTCGGTAAAAGTGAATGATCTCAGGCTTTTCTCACGGAATGTTTATTCTTATACATTTCGTCATCTGCCCGTTTTATGGTATCTTCCAGAGTTTCTCCCGTCTTGCGAAAGGCTCCGCCGATTGCAAGGCGGCAGTAAAACTCTGCCGTTACATCCGATAAATTGCCTCTCTCATCCCCACGCATCGTGTTCACCAGCTCCTGCACTTTTTCTTCCGAGCAGTCTCTAATCAGCACTACAAATTCATCTCCGCCGATACGGAAACCGCCGGCCTGCTCTGTAAGATAGCCCCGGATAAATTCTGCCGCTTTCAGGATCACGGCATCGCCGTTTTCGTGCCCGAAGGTATCATTCATCCGTTTCAGATTATCAATATCGAAATAGAGTACGCCGATCGTGTTGTCATCCTGCAGCTCTCTCAACTGTTCCTTGTAATGTCTCTTGTTGTAGAGCTGTGTCATGCTGTCATGATTGCTGTTCCAGTCAGCGATCGCCAGCTGGGAACTGGATGCTATAATATCCTGCTCCATTTTCTTCATGGATTCACACAGTCGTTCCAGTTCATCTCCGGTTCTGATATTCATCCGGCTGATGGGGGATTCCTCATCGGCCCGCCAAGCAGCGCCGGAATAACTGGAAGCCGCTTTGGACATGGCATTTAGCGGTCTCAACACATTGTGCTGCATGAACCAGATCATAAAGATTCCGAAAAGCACTGTGATCGATGTAACCACGATTGTGATATATCCCAGATAAGTCAGCTGTTCCATTCTGACATTTTCCGTGGAAATTCCTACAATGATATAGGCAACCGGGATATTATAGGAAGAATTCAGTGGAATGTAATAGTCACTTCTCCCGTTATACTCCAGAGGTTCTATTGCCTCACATGCAATCAACTCATCTTTTACGGAAGCCTGCACCTCATCATAGGGGCGTATGTCTCCCAAAAAAGCTCCGTTTTCTGTCAGATCCGTATCATATATATAGCATCCTCCGCCATCCCTGAAATTGACTACGCTGATCTGCAATACATTTTCACTGGTGTTCCGATAGTCGATGAGCTTATTCCATACTTCATAGTAGGCCGTATTTCTGCGCCTGTTGTCGAGATAGCCCGTCACACTGTCTCCGTCCACTACCAGTCTGCAGGTATTTGCCACTGTCTGTGCCAGAGAATCCGTATAATTCCGATTGACATTCATATAATTGACATAGTTTACCATAATGAAGCTCACGTCCATAATGCATACTATGATAACAATAGCCAGAATGATTTTATAGTTTAATGATTTTTTCATTTGTAACCCTCGTAAAATCAATACTTTCTCTGATCTATATAGTCGGCTGCGTTTTCATAGGTATAGATATTTTCCTCTGTGTTATAAATCTTGTCCACCGCTCTGCCGGCCTCCAGTTCTTCGATAACCGTCTCCACCGTAGATGCCAGCAGCGGATTGCATTCCACGGTCGCATGCAATTTTCCGGCCATCATATTTTCAAAGCTTTCGTGCAGAGCATCAAAGGAAATCATAATGATTTCTCCCCTTGGCCCATAACTTATTCCGTTCCGGTCCAGTGCCTTCATTGCACCGAAGATCATATTATCATTTTCCGAAATGATCACATCGAAATCTTTTATATTTCCGTCACTGAGAAGATTTTCCATATAGGTCTGACCTTCTCCCTGGGTGAAATTGGCACACCCCCTGTCTACGATCGTCCAGTTCGGATGTTCTTCCACACCCTGTAAAATACCGTTCGTTCTTCCGATAGCGGCTGTGGCTCCTTCGGTTCCTTCCAGCAGGACAATGTTGATCTGTTCCTCTTCCCGTCCCTGCTCTGTCAGATACTGATCCAGCCACTCGACGGCTTTCCGGCCTTCCTCTTCAAAATCCGAACCGATCCAGGATACATATTCGTCCTCATCCACGGCAATTTTACGATCCGCCACGATCACCGGAATTCCCGCTTCTTTTGCCGCATGTACGGCATCCTCCCATCCCGTCTCCACGATGGGCTGCAGAATAATATAATCCACTTTCTGCTGGATCAGATCGTACATTGCCTTCACCTGGCGCTCCGAGCTGGAATTACCGTCAATATAGATCAGATCATAGCCCCTTTCCTCTGTAAAGGTATTCAGATAATCATTGGTATTGGCATCTCTCCAGTCGGACTCTTTTCCTGTCTGTATCATTCCCACCCGGATGAGATCGTCATTATACCCCGGTGCCGCTCCCCGGATCAGTTCCTGCGTTTTGTCGGTTCGCTCGCTCCCACAGCCGGCCAGTCCCAGACAAAACAGCAATGTACAAATCACAGCGATTATTCTCTTTTTCATGTAACCACCCCTGGTTCCTTATTTATCGCTCATTTTAAACGTTACTTTCTGTTTTCCGAACCTTGCGCTCCTGATTTTTATACTATCATTTTCCTTTATACAATGCAAGCATTACCGCTGATCCGTAAAATTAATTTTACGCGTTTTTACTGTATTTTTTGATGTGCACGGTTTGTATAATTCCGCTAATTGTAGTATGCTATAAAGAGAAAATATTTGTGACACGTTAATTTACCATGCACCACAGAAAAGAGGTCATATTTCAAATGAAAAAGCAAAGCAAAGTAACCAGCCAGTCTGCCATGCTGCAGCAAAACACAAGATCTACCTATCGCATACTGATCATCAGTATCGTTATGCTGATCCTGTTCGTAGGCTCCAATATGTATCTGAGCCGGATCAGTTCCCAACAGTTGGAAGCTACCATGTATCTGAACCAGTATCGTCTGGGTTCCAAGACTCTGACCGCCGCCGTGCAGTCCTACGCAGTCACCGGAGACAAGACCTATTATGACAACTATATGAAGGAATTAAACGAGGACAAGAATCGTGACATTGCCTGGGAAGGTCTGCAGCAGGACGGCCTGACAGACAATGAATGGGCGGAGTTAAATCATATCGCCGAGATGTCCAACGGACTGGTTCCTCTGGAAGAAGAAGCTATGGACAAAGCCGGCGCAGGAGACACAGACGCGGCCATCGCTTATGTATTCGGTGAGGAATATGAATCTACCGTACAGGAGATCACCGCAACCACCGATACCTGCATCAATGATATTCAGGCACGTATGGCCCGGAAACAAAGTACTCTGAATCTGTTAATGATCACTACCATGGTGATCTTCGTTCTCTGCTTCCTGACCATTGCCCGCAAGATCGTCACCACACTCACCTTTGCCAAACAGGAACTGCTCCTTCCCATCGTCAAAGTATCCGAGCAGATGAAGGCGCTGGCCCAGGGGCATTTCGACAATCATCTGGATCTGCCAGAGGACGACAGCGAAGTCGGTACCATGGTACGTTCCGTTCATTTCATGAATGACAACTTTACCAAGATGATCACCGAGATCTCCGAGATTCTGGGACAGATGGGGCAGGGCAATTATCGCGTAGAACCTACTGAAGAATATGTCGGTGAGTTTTTGCAGATCAAGGATTCCATGGTGAAGATCATTGCCGATATGAAGAAGACACTGTCTACCATCCAGGTCACCGCACAGGAAATAGACGGTGGTTCCGAGCAGCTGGCACAGGCCGCTACCGATCTGGCAGAGGGCTGTACCACACAGGCATCCAAGATTTCTGAAGCTTCCCAGATGATAGACGCTATGGCAAAGAGCATCGAAGAAAAAGCAAATGTTGCCCAGGAAACTGCCGATATTTCCAAACAGTCCGCTCAGACGGTTGCCGATGGCAATGCCAAGATGCAGGAGTTGAAAGCAGCCATTGGTGACATCAGCAAGTGTTCCGAAGAAATCCGTTCCATCATTCAGGTCATTGAGGATATTGCTTCCCAGACCAACCTTCTGTCACTGAATGCCTCCATCGAGGCTGCCCGTGCCGGAGAAGCAGGCCGCGGATTCGCCGTTGTCGCCGAGCAGGTCAAGAATCTGGCTGAACAGTCTACCGAGGCCGCCGGAGAGACTACGAAGCTGATCGAACGCACCATTGATGCCGTCAACAAGGGAATTGCCATCGCAGAAGAGACTGAGGCCAACATGGATCAGGTAATGGCAGATGCCGATGCATCCACCAAGCGTATGATCGAGATGGCACAGGCCCTTCAGACCGAGGTCTCCAGTGTCCGGCAGATTGACGAAAACATCGCTCACGTAGCCGGTATTGTGGACAACAACTCCGCTTCCTCTCAGGAGACCGCCGCTGTCAGCGAGGAGCAGTCCGCACAGGTACAGACCATGGTACAGCTCATGGATCAGTTCCAGATTTAATATACAGGATAATGAAAAGCCTGAGTACTTCCGAAAGGGAGTCTCAGGCTTTTGTTGTTTTACTGTTCTACTGAAGTACACTCAGATCAATCGAGTAAATATATTCTTCTATTTTCTCTTTTTCCAGAAATCCGATCATATAAATCGGCAAATATGTGACTTTTCCCAGGGCACTAATATTCTCATTACAAAATACCAATGCCTGCGGAATTGCATATCTTTCGTCTTTCAGTACATTGTCCAAAGCATTATGCCTTGTATATGTTTTTCCTGACTTTATTTCCAATGGCAGTACATTTCCCTGATATTCTATGACAAAATCTAACTCTCCCTGCTTTTTACTATTAAAATAATACAATTCAAATCCATGTGCTTTCAACTCCTGCGCCGCTACATTTTCATAGATAGCCCCGAAGTTAATATCTTTCTCCCTGTTTAATATTTTAAGCTGTAACCCATCCACATACATAGATGCCAGCAATCCAACATCAGACAGGAACAATTTAAACAGGTTCGTTGATTTCGACAGAAGCAATGGTATCTCCGGCTCCTGCACACAATATACGGGAAGCGCAACTCCTGCCTCTTTCAGCCAGATAAAACTATTTTCATATCGGGAGAATCGGAAATTCTCATTGAGATCTTTCATAATGAACCGCTTATTCTTATTATTCAGTTCACTGGGAATCAACGTAAATATTTCATCCAGATACAACTTATTATCTTTATCATATTTTGCAATGTCCTTGTAATATAGTTGTACAATTCCCTGCTGTATCCGCAGCACTTCTTTTAAATTATTGGTGCGTATATAAGCGTTCACCACGGCCGGCATCCCGCCTACGATCAGATACAGCCGGAACAATTCCATCATTTTTTCATGGACTAGTTCATCCACCGGCTGCTTTTTCTCAAAGCTCTCCTTTAACTTATCCATAACCGTCTGTGAGACTTTGTTCGCCTTGCAGAATTCCTGAAAATCTAATGGATACATTTCCTGAATAGACAAATAGCCCACCGGTACAGAACGGATATCTTTCAATTCCACTCCGAGCAACGATCCGCTCAGTATATAACGGTATTGTCCATCTTCTACCAGAAACTTTATCGCCGTTACGATCTCAGGGCATTCCTGCACTTCATCGAAAAAAATCAATGTCTGTCCGGGAATCATTGGTACATCAGTCAACGCTGAAAGCCGAAGTAAAATATCTTTGCTATCCGTAATATCTTCGAACAACTTTCTGGCCTGATTGTTCTCCACAAAATTGATTTCTACAACATTTTTATAAATCTCTTTGGCACATTCCCTGATAATATAGGTCTTTCCTACCTGTCTTGCTCCGGTTATCATCAGTGCCTCTTTGCGATCACTTTTTAAAAAATTTCGGATTTCCTGTCCTATACGTCTTTCCAACATCCACTTTCACCTCTTCACTTTTTAATCTATTTCAATATTAGTATGCCACGTTTTCCGCTTTTCCACAATATTTTAAACTATTTTTGTACACTTTTCCAACGGTTTTCATTATTATTTTGTACATTTTTCCAACATTGTTCTTAAATGACTAATTTATTGACTTTCCATATAACATGTGCTAATCTTTCTATAAAGAATTTCTCATGGCCGTTCGGTCACTTTTTCCAATTTTATTTTTATTTATAATTGCTTTTTGTATTTGACAATATGGTATATATTCCATATACTAAGGAGGTAATATGAATTCATTCGAAATTATATTTTACAAAACATCGAATGATATCTGTCCTGTAAAAGATTTTTTATTAAACATAGATATCAAAATGAGAGCAAAAATTTTGTCTCTTCTGGAAATTCTCGAAGAATACGGAAATCTTCTTCGGGAACCCTACAGTAAATACTTACGTGATGGTATTTTTGAATTAAGATGTCGATCCGGAAATAATATTTCACGTATACTGTATTTTTTCTGTTGTGATAACAAAATCATACTGACCAATGGTTTTATAAAAAAGACAAACAAAACTCCTAAAAAAGAAATAGAATTAGCTAAATCAAGAAGAAACGACTATATAGAAAGGACGATTAATAAATGAGTGATTTATCTGTATTTCTCAGTGAACAATTGAATGATCCGGAATTTGCACAGGAATATAATGCCGTTCAACCGGAAATGGATGCCATCCGTTCTATGATCAAAGCCCGCAAATCCCAGAATCTCACACAGAAACAACTGGCTGAACTCACTGGAATCGATCAGGGTGATATCAGTAAATTGGAAAACGGATTGCGAAACCCTACCATTCAACTATTAAAACGGATTGCTGACAGTATGAATATGACTTTAAAAATTGAATTTGTCCCCAAACAGGACAGTAAGAAAGAAGCTGTTGGTGTAAGCGACCATATAATGATATAATACGCTTTGTAAAGATATACGTCAAAATGGTGCATCATTCAACTAATAATACCAAAATATTATAATATTGCTTCAGATTAAATATAATGATATATTCAACTGTTAAATAATAGGACCACCTACAAATATAACAATATGACAAGGAAGGATTACAAAATTATGAAGAAAAAAATTGCTAAAATGTTGATTTGCACTATGATTGTGGGCACTATGCTTACAGGTTGCAGTAGCAAGGTTGAGGATACCATCACCGAGACCACAGAGGAACTGGAAAAAGTTACAGAATCTACAGACGTTGATACGAATAACACTACAAAAACAGAGGCTCCAGAAGCAACTACTGTTGTTGAAGAGACATCCGATGAAGTAGAAATGGGGCCTAATGAGTCTGAATACTCCGATTATGAAATCCATACTTTCCTACCTGAAGAAATAAATGCTTTGGTTCCTGAGCATCTCGACCAGTGGCGTGAGTATACTAGAAAGATTCTTGCTACTTATGATGCTGTTAACGAGATTAATGAGAGCCTTTTAGGAACTGCTTGTTTGGAGCATATGTGTGGTTTTGATTTTCCTGAAATTACCGATTTTTCTCCTGTTAATAAGGATTTAGATGGTAGAGATTTTAACATCAATGATTTCGGTTCTGTAGTAGTTGAGAAATATCTTGATATGTATGTAAACCAGAATAAGAGAGACATTGATTTTGACCAGTTGTATAAAGATATGACTGTTGATGAGGCAGAAGAAATGGTAAATGCTTATTTAGGCTTTTTCAACGGTGTTACAACTATCTATGGTGGTGTTCCTGAATTAGCCAATGATACTCCGTTCGAGCTGCAGTTTAATATGAATGCTGATTTTAGTGGCTTCGAGAAGCCAGAGTATACAGATTATAATGGTCATGAATGGGATTACACCGATGCAGATGATAACTTCTTATTTGGTACGCATTATCTGTACTCTTTCTATGAGAACGAAGTAGAGACTGCTGGTGGAGATGACCTCGGTTTGTGCTGGTATTTCGATAAAGATGGTAACATTGTAAATGCCATGATTATTCAAATGAAAAATAACTAAATGGATAATTTGGGGGTGTTAATTGACACCTAATAAAGATTGGAGTTAATACTATGAAAAAAACAATTACTACAATATTAATTTGTACAATGATGTTAAGTATAACGCTTACCGGATGTGGTAATAAAACGGATGAATCTATTACTACTCAAGATGTTATTGCTACAACTGAAGAGGCTACCGAAACTGTTGATATTATTGAAAATACTTCAACTACAGTTGAAGAGGCTACTGAAACTACTGAAGAAGTAATTGATTACATCCTGTATGAAAATTCTTATAAAGATATAAATATCAGAACAAATCTTCCTGAAGAAGCTACTGAATTAGTTCCTGAACATTTAGATCAGTGGCATGGTTATTTAAAGAAGATTTTAGCTATGTACGATGTCACCAATATCCTTCAAAATGATGAACTTGGTAAGGCATGCCTAAAGCATATGGGGGGTAGAGATTATACTGACCTTAGTGAATTTGCTACTAAAGATCTGACAGGTAATACTATAGGTATGGAATTAAAAGATTTTGGTGCAGCTGTATTAATGAAATATGCCGATATGTATATAAATGATGGTGTACGTGATATTGATTTTCATCAGCTATGGGATAATATGACTGTAGAAGAAGCAGAAGAGATTCTGAATGCTGAAGGTGGTAATCTTTATGGTATCTTCCATGTTTACTTTGGTATAAAAGCTCTTGACTGGAATCTTCCTTTCGATCCTACATTTAATATGATTGCTAATATGGATCAATTTAAAGATTTAAAGGATTTTAAAGGTAGATCCTGGACTGCATCTGATGCTGATGATACATTTATTTATGGCACTCATTATCTGTACTCTTTCTATAATGAAGATCCTGAAGGCAAAGAGGACCTTGGATTATGTTGGTTCTTTGATGATGATGGAAATTTGGTAGATGTACGTAGGTTAGAAGTAACTATTACCAATTGAATAACTTAAACAATTAAATTTCGGGTATTCGCTTAGAGGAATACCCGATTTTATTTTTAATAATAACCCACGCAGCAGGACAGTAAGATGATATAATGAGCGCAAGAGAGCCAACATGCTTGCATGATTGGCGAACGGCGAATTTGATCATGATAGTTGCGAAGCAACGACAAGCACCGAAGGTGCGAATCATGATATAATGATGGTACAACCTCTTTCTTTGTGATATGATGGAACAAGACAATGTTCGACAAAGCTCGACGAAAGAGGTAGGTATCCTTTATGACAATATCCTGGTTATCCCTGTTCTGGCTGTTTTTCTTCTATTCCTTTATCGGATGGTGTATTGAGGTATGTGCTGCTGCGGTGCAGCATAGAAAATTTGTAAACCGTGGTTTTGTAGCCGGTCCCTTATGTCCCATCTACGGTTTTGGTGCCGTCTTGTTCGAAATCTTCCTGCCGGAGTTGACGGAAGATCCCTTCTTCCTGTTCCTGGGAGGCTTTGTGCTGGCGTCCCTGCTGGAATATTTCACGGGGATGTTCTTTGAAAAAGTCTATAAGAAAAAACTGTGGGATTATTCCCGCTTCCGCTACAATGTAGGCGGTTATATCTGCCTGCCTTTTTCCCTGCTGTGGGGCGGATTAAGTGTTGTGACCGTAATGTTTGCAGATCCGCTGCTGTGCGGACTGTTTGACCGTATTCCGCATCTGCTTTCCGTTGTACTTCTCTTAGTACTGGGGGGACTGCTCCTGTTGGATGCTATCGGCTCCGCACTTTCCACATTAAGCTTACAGGTGCAGGCAAAACATCAGGCGGAATCCGCACTGGAAAAGCAGACCGCCCGGTTAGACCAGATTACAGAAGGTCTGGGACAGACCTCTCGTTTCCTGGAAAATGCCATGACCCAGCACATCCAGAAGCGTCTGCAGAAATCCTATCCCGCCATCAATCTGGAAACTCTGATCAAGGAACGGACGGAACGCAAAAAGTCCACTGTTTTTGCGGAAGGCTGCTGTTTCTACAAGCTGTTTTCCCTCTTTTTCATCGGTGCTCTGTTAGGTGACATTACAGAAACGATCTTCTGCCGCATCACTACGGGTGTCTGGATGAGCCGCAGCAGTGTCATCTACGGCCCTTTTAGTATTGTATGGGGTCTTGGCTGTGCGTTCCTGACTTTGTTGCTTTACCGCTACCGCAATAAGAGTGACAGCTCTATTTTCGTGGCCGGAACCCTGTTAGGCGGTGCCTACGAATATATCTGTAGTGTCTTCACGGAAATGGTCTTCGGTACGATCTTCTGGGACTACAGCGGATTTGCCTTCAATCTGGGTGGCCGTATTAATCTGCTGTACTGTTTCTTCTGGGGAATCGCCGCCGTTGTATGGATGAAACTGATCTATCCGAAACTCTCCGGCTGGATTGAGAAGATCCCGAAAAAAACCGGTACAATACTCTGCAATATTCTGATCGTATTTATGATTATCAATATGCTCATCTCCGCACTGGCCCTTGCCAGGTATACCGAGCGCAACGATGCCGCCTATTCCGTGGAGACAGCAGAGCTTAACAGCTTACAGCAGTTCTTAGATGATCACTATCCAGACGCACGGATGGAGCGCATTTATCCGAATGCCAAAATGGTAAACTAACGTATTTCCATACATGATGGGAGACCAAGAGACTTATGCAGATCGATGACTTGACAGCAGGGTTATCCCTTAGCTTTTTGATTCATCTGAATACTGATGAACTTCAATTTGAATCCCGGATTCTTGAAGTATATCCCCGCAGGCATACCTTGTTGGCAGAGGGTGTATTTACTGATGATAAAATTATCTCTTTCCGTGGAAAAGGATTGGTCGTAGATCTGATCGTTACACTTCCGGAAGAAAAACCGCAGCTGTTTAAAAACGTGACCACCAATGTAGTCAAACGCTCCGATGGAACTCTCTGCTACACCGTTTTCAGCATAGCCGGAAGTAAGACTTACAATCGCAGGCAAAGTTATCGATGCTATATCGGCATCGAAACAGCTGTACAATGCGGTCTGAACCGTGCTGCCCACGATGCCATCATTAAAGACATCAGCTACAATGGTTTTTCCGTGGTCAGCAAAGAGGACTTACAGTTGGAAATCAATCAGACCGTCCATGCTGTTCTGAACGATCATATGGACGAGACTGCTGAGAATTTCAACTTTCATCTCTATGGACTTGTGGCTCGGGTACAGGAGTTGGAAAACGGGCTGTTCCTCTATGGCTGCCGCCTGAACAATCCGGTCCCCGGACTGGAACAATATATTGTAAAAAAGGAACGGGCTGTCTTACGGAAACGCCAGCTGTCCTAAGTCTTTATAACACAAAAGACCGCTGCCCCTTACGGGGCAACGGCCTTTTGATATTCCAGGGATTATCCCTCAATAGCGATGTATTTGTTGGTCTCTACCGCAGGCTTTGCTTCC
>JBNMJR010000030.1:0-16703 GCA_050873925.1 Acetatifactor sp. | reverse complement strand
CTTGCGCACCTCTCTGGCATGATCTCTGCGGGCGGCAATAGCGTCCGCATCTTCCTTGGAAATAAGTTTCGTGGTCTTGACAATGTATACTCCACCGTCGTAGGCTTTGCGTACCCGGATCTTTCCCTTGAGGTAGCCATGCTTTTCGCAGTAGGCCACACAGTAATAATGTCTGCCGTTGGCACTGAACCATTTGATCTTCTTTCGAAGATTCCGATGACAGAGGTAACATTTGCTGGACACGACCTCCTTATCCGCAAAAGCCTCTGTCTTATCCTTAAATTCCCTGGAAATATATTTCACATATGTGTCAAACTGTGCCTTGACCTCGTCTTTTCGGTCCTTCGGAGGACAGAACGTATCATAGGACAGATTCACCAACACCTCCGGATGTTCTTCCAGAATCCGGATCAGGATCTTCGCCGTATAGTAGGCATCGCTGAAAGCCCGGTGGAAGGGAATATCCTTCTCAATCTGCAGAAAATCAATGGCATATTCCAGATTTCTGCGGATCTTGCGCTCCTCGTAGGCAATGGCGAACAACTTCTGCACATCGAGGAACGGAAGCGGTCCCGGTACCAGAAGCGGCATCTCATAATATGCCATGTTCCGCTGTAGCTCCGTCAGGTCCAGTGTTCCCCAGGTACAGAACAGATGCTCCTCCTGTCCACACCAGTTCACGAAATCTCCTCCGACTTCCGGGAAGGGTCTCCCCCGTTCCAGTTCCTGCATCTGAATATGGATCAGTTTGCTGGTAATCTTGTGCATCTCATGGTAGACCTGTGGTTTGACCAGTTCGTTGAATTCGCTGATCATGACCCGTTCGTTATTCAGTTTGATGGCACCGATCTCAATAATTTCGAAAGGAAGCTTCTCCACAGCATCCTCTTTGCCTGTGTTACTCTGATTCCATTCCAGATCCAGAACGATATATTCCATACGTTCCTCCATAACTATCTAATTATTTATTCTTTACAGTCTCGGCAAGGCAACATCCAATACTTCCTCGTGCCAGCAGTGGTCTCCCTCTCTGACATCATGTATGGGATATTCTTCCTTCCCATACAGACGATATGCCTTCCGCACAATGTCCAGCTGCTCTGTCACATTCACCAGTCCTCTGGGGCCGTTCAGATGATCGTCCCGACAGGACTGGACTGCCAGCGGTCTCGGAGCAATGAGGGAAGCAATATCTCCCATATCAAAGTGTTCCCACAGATGCGGAACATAATTACAACTGCAATTTCCATTGAGCAGTAACAGTGCATCCCGATAGCCGTAGAGATACCCGCTGACAATGCATTTTTTCACACGATCATCCAACGCTGAGATCCACAACGTCTGCATACCGCCACCGGAAAATCCCATGACACCTAAATCTTCGGTATCCCATTCGCCCCGTTCATAGACATAATCGATCAGCCGGGAAGCATCCCAGGTGCACATGCCCGCCACGGTCTCTCCCAGAGGCTCCGCCATGTGTGCCAGATGAAAACAGGTACTGGTCAGGAAAGATTTCTCATCTGTTCCCTTCTGCAATGCCTCATCCCTGCGCTCTCCGAAGCCTCTGCAGTCCGGGCAGATCGCCACATAGCCCCTCTTTGCCAGCTGCATACCGTAATCATAATTGTAGAACTCAATCATCCGTCTTACCGCCGGAATATCGTCACGGCCTGCCACGCTGAATTTGCCTGCACCCTGATGCCCCGGAAGGGCCAGAAAACATTTCTGCTTTCCCTCTCCCTGCTTGGGCGGGATCAGAATATACATGGGCATATACACTTCCGGCTCTACCTGAATGATCACTTTTTCCCGGCGGATACCGTTTTCCAGTTCTGCGACTTCTTCCACACTGGGTTCCAGATCACAAGTCTCCATGTATTTCCAGCCCAGAAGCTCCTTCAAAGTCTCCCTTGAAGTCTCTTTCCAGCTTTCCCATTCCTCTCTGGTAGATCCGGTAAAAGCGTCTTGTCTCGCATATTTATCGAATTTCCTCTGCATTCCCTTCAGGCTTCCGTAGAAACGAGGGATCTGAATGATCGTATCTGCCTGTTCCATAACTGCTCCTTGCATTTTCTGTTTATTTTCTCTTATTACCATTCTCTGCCCTGTGCATGCAATCCGCCTTCCACGTCCCCTGCGAACAGGCTCTCCAGCCAGGTATGGGCCAGTTCCATCCAGGAAGCACATTCTTCCTGTACGGCTCTGCCGTCATTGGTCTCTGTCAGTTTGTTGGCCAGTGCCAGCCCATGGGCACCCTTCTGATACATATGAAATTCCGTAGGAACCCCGGCTCTGCGAAGAGCGCTGACGAACAGCAGGGAATTCTCCACCGGTACCGACTGATCTGCAAAAGTGTGCCAGATGAAGGTCTTCGGTACCTTATTCGTTACCTGTTTTTCCAGAGACAACTTTTCACCCAGTTCTTCCTGTCTGCTGCCTAAGAGATTCTCGAAGGATCCTCTGTGGGCAAACTCTCCGGAAGTAATGACCGGATAGCACAGCAGCAGTCCGTCCGGACGCAACAGCTCATGCTCGGATGCGGAAAGTCCCTGGCTCTCTGCCAGAAAATCTTCATTCCAGAATACCCCAAGGCTGGCTGCCAGATGTCCTCCTGCGGAACAACCTTCCACCACGATCTTGTGGGGATCGATGTGCCACTCTTTCGCATGTTCCCGCAGGAACTTAATGCTGTAAGCCAGTTCTTTCAGGGAAGTGGGATATTCCGCCGGTGCGCAGGAATAACGCAGCACTGCCGCATGGTATCCCATAGCCAGGAATTTCAGTGCCATGGGCTCTGCCTCTCTGTCGGAGGTCCGGGTATATCCGCCTCCCGGGCACAACAGGATCAGCGGTCTGTCACTGATGGCCAGTGCGTCGGAATCGTCCTGAATATAAGTAATCAGTTTTGCTCCCGGAAGGGAACCTTCCTGATGCATTTCAAAGGTATTATAAATCATCTTTTTCCTCATTTCCGAGCATCTTTTATATGAATTCCATGAAAAAAATAAGACACAGGCCCTGTAGCAATACTACCGGCCTGCGTCTGCATTTGCCTTATAAAAATTATCTTAGTATGCTCTTCCCCAGTATACCATCTTTTTCGCAGGTTTTCCACAACATACGCAGGTATCTGCGATCTGTTCCTGTTCAAAAGGCATGCAACGGCTGGTAACAGCAAGCTTTTCCTTGATCTTGTCTTCACATTCCTGGCATCCGCACCACATAGCTTTGACGAATCCGGACTTTTCGTTGAAGATCTGCTCGAACTCTTCCATGTTATGTGCCACGTAAGTATGACTGTCACGGTGTGCTCTTGCTCTCTCCAGCATCTCTTTCTGCATAGTCTCCAGAATCTCTGCTGCCTTGGTCTCCAGATCCTCCAGCGCTACCTCGATCTTCTCTCTGGTATCACGACGGCAGATCACACACTTACCTGCCTCGATATCCTTAGGGCCGATCTCCACACGGATGGGATAGCCTCTCATCTCAGCCTCTGCGAACTTGAAACCGGGAGTCTTGTCGCTGTCATCTACCTTGACACGGAAATCTTTTGCCAGACGGTCTCTCAGCTCATAAGCCTTGTCGAGAACGCCTTCCTTCTTCTGCATAACGGGTACGATGCAGATCTGGATAGGAGCGATACGGGGAGGCATTACCAGTCCCTCATTGTCGCCGTGTACCATGATCATGGCACCGATGACACGGGTGGTCATACCCCAGGAAGTCTGATGTACATATTTTAAAGTGTTGTCCTTGTCAGCAAACTGAATGCCGAAAGCTTTGGCGAAACCGTCACCGAAGTTATGGCTGGTACCGGACTGCAGAGCCTTGCCGTCATGCATCAGTGCTTCTACGGTATAGGTTGCCACTGCACCTGCGAATTTCTCCTTCTCGGTCTTCTGTCCCTTGATTACGGGAATCGCCAGTACTTCCTCCAGGAAGTTCGCATATACATTCAGCATCTGAATGGTTCTTGCCTCTGCCTCTTCCTCGGTAGCATGTGCGGTATGTCCCTCCTGCCACAGGAACTCTCTGGAACGCAGGAAAGGTCTGGTCTCCTTCTCCCAACGTACCACGGAACACCACTGGTTGTATACCTTGGGCAGATCTCTGTAGGAATGAATGTCATTCTTATAGAAATCACAGAACAGTGTCTCAGAAGTAGGTCTGACACAGAGTCTCTCGGGAAGCTCGTTCAGTCCGCCATGGGTAACCCATGCCACTTCGGGAGCAAAGCCTTCTACATGATCTTTCTCCTTGTCCAGCAGGGACTCGGGAATAAACATGGGAAGATACACATTCTGTACGCCGGTCTCCTTAAAGCGTGCATCCAGTTCCTTCTGGATCAGCTCCCAGATTGCATAGCCGGCGGGTTTGATGACCATACATCCCTTTACACTGGTGTAATCACACAGCTCTGCTTTCTTTACTACGTCGGTATACCATTGAGCGAAATCTTCTTCCATGGAAGTAATCGCTTCTACCATTTTCTTGTCTGCCATTTTCTCTCTCCTTTTCTGTAAATAAACTGATTGTTAATACGATCTACGGAAACGAAAAACGCCGGGTCATCGCTCCCGAAAAAGGGACCGATCACTCGGCGGTACCACCCTGATTGATACAAATAAGTATCCTGCTCTGACACCGTTAACGCCGGTTCTACGCTGTGCTTCACTTTCCTAAAATCCGTACAGTCTCACACAGGACTCCAAGGGAGGTTTCCGATCGTCTGTCATAAGGGGTTCTCAGCTGCACGTTGCCGTGTCCTTCCCCTCTCTCTGGGATGCATTCCGATCGTACTGATCCTTTTCATCGTCATTGTCGTATGCAAGTAATTGTAGTGCATTGTTCACTTATTTGTCAAGGTTCTTTCCTATTCCAGCCTTAATTTTTCCCGGATGCTGTCGGCTGCAATATTCCAGCCGCCCATTTCTTCATATGCTGCGTCCATTCTTTCTTTTTCTCTGGCTGCACGCTCCGTATCTCCGGTCTCCAGATATGCCTTGTACATGGAAGCCGCCTCGAAATATTCTGCCACGCCGTAGCATTCTTTTTTGCTTTCAGACAATAGACCTCCGTACATCTCATCCTGGTGATAGTTCTCTATCAGATAGGCGTAATTTTCACTGCTTATATTGTTTTCCATCCATCTGGTTGTCACCGGGCGGGAAAAGGCATCGCTTAATTGCCGGAACATATAGATGGTTCCCCCGAACAATACCAGACACAAAGCTACGATCACCAGATTCATAACAAGCAACGCCCCGCTCTGTTTCTGTGTCTGCTTTAACTTATTCTTCAGATTTACCATATCCCATCACCTCGCCTTTTTCTTCCAGAAATACGATCTTCTTTGCATTTGACAACGCTCCGAAATCCTCTGTTTCTTCCGGTGTCATGCCAAAATAAGTCTGCAGTAGCATCTTCACATTCGTTTCCATCCGCAGAATGTCTTCCTTCTTCTCCTCCGGCAGTTCCTGATATTGTTTTTCCATATACTCATTGTCCGCGGGATGCAGGATCCTTTCCAGTCTCTCGTAATAATTCACGATATCTTCATACAGACCGGGAAGCCTGTCAGCACTGTTGGAATTGATGGTAACCGCCTTCACCAGACTTTCATAAATATAACGATAATCTCCGCAGGCCTCAATGAGCAGGTAATACTCTTCATATTTATTTCTGCCATATGACCGGATGTAATGCCTGCCACAAAAGGTGGAAAATCTTATGTAATCCTCATCTTCCAGATACTGTTCCATCTGTTTCATGTAGCTGCTCTGTCGGATTTCGGCATCCCACTGCACCCACTTTCTGTGAATGCTCCAACTGTGGGTGGCTACTGTAAAAACAATCACACACAAAATGACCAGCACCGTGATAATTACTGTATGTGACATGATCTCGGTATTTTTCTCCGCCACTTCATAGACATCACTTTTGGTATCTTCAAAGTTGCTCTTATAATGCTCCATGTCTTTGACATGCTGCTCTGCCTCTTCGTTCGGTCTTCCGCAATGAGGACAATAGGCCTGTTCCAGTGTCAGGTTGCCCCCGCAATATTTACATTTCATCATACTGTTTGCGATCCTTTCCCCTTAGTTGTGATTTTTGATATATTCTTTACAATCGTCATAATTGGGATAACCATAATTATTCCTAATAGTATCCGTAAATTGCTTTTCCTCTTCTGCGGTAAAGGTATAGCGCCCTTCCATACTGTTCAGGGTCTCTTCCACATAGGGGCGGATATACTCTTTATCTTTCTCTGTCAGAATGATCTTGCTGTAGTCCAGTCCCCGCATCATCCAATAGTCATCCAGAAGCAGTGCCTGCTGATACTCATTCAGAGTCTCCCCACTCTGTTCCAGTGCCAGATACTCCCTCGCATCCCGGCAGCTCATGAGCCAGCGAAAAATACCACTGTGTTCCCATCGGTCTATGGTTCTGTTCTCTTCGATGGCCTGCTCATAAAGATCCATCAGTGCTTCCAGATCCTTCTCCTGATATAAGCGGTCCAGTATCGGAAAATTTTCTTTTTGCCACAGATAATCTGCCTTTGCATCTCTTTGCTCTATATACCGCGCCCGGAACACGATCACCGCCAATGCTGCCGCCAGCACCGCAATAATGATCAGTATTTTAAATACAAACTTCTTCTTTTTCCTGATTTTTTTCTTCAGTTCCCTCTCCGGTACCTGCTCCAGCTGCTGCATATCCTGCCGCATGCCTTCCAGTTTCCCCAGATACTCCGCTTCGGCGCCCTTATAATTCAGACTTCCGCAATAGGGACATTTCGGAAGGGTATCGTCAAATTCCGCTCCGCAGGAACTGCAAATAATCTTTTTTACTGTGGTATCTGCCATGTCAGAAATCCCCTCTTAATATAAATATATGCTTTCTTCTCTTTTCAAGCTATGGGTAAATTCACTCTCATCATACAACACAAAAATGCTGCGCGCAATCCGGGAATCTCTTTTTGCACACATCTTGAGGTTTTTGTCGCTTTCCTGTAAAATAAGCACAGTGAAAGAACCTGCCTGCGGTGTAAAGTTTGCAGGTTCCTGAAAGGAATGGGTACTGATATGTATGAGAACGTTTTTCTGGATCCGGCCTATATCACACCGGAAGAACAGCAGATTTTAAATGGTGATCTCTCCGTTCAGAAGAATCTTTATACCACCAGCAAAAAGGACTTTGTCGTGGAGAGTGATAAATTTTTAGAGCACTCCGAAGATGATATTACCCTGCGCCGTCACACCCGCTTTGTGGATTTTCCGAAGCATAAGCATGACTATGTGGAGATTTTCTATTGTCTCTCCGGTTCTGTCACACATGTCATAAATGAGGAAGAGATCCGTCTCCGCCCCGGAGAGCTGTTATTCATGAACCAACACATCGAACATGCCGTGATGGCCTGCGGTCAGGAAGATCTGGGCATCAATATCATTATCCGCCCGGCCTATTTCCAGAATATCCTGACCCTGATCAACAAGGATAACATTCTGGCGGATTTTATTATCAACGCTCTGGAAGGTGACAGTTGTGTCGGTCAGTATCTGTACTTCACGGTCTCCGACAATCCCTGCATCCAGAATCTCATCCATAATGCTGTATTCTTACTGTTACAACAGCCGCAGAACTGGCACAAACTCTCGGAGCATACCTTTGCCCTGCTGTTCATGCATATCTTAAGCAACGCGGAAAATATTTTATTAGACCAGAAGGATGAACAGAGCAATGTCCTGATGGTGGTGGTACGCAGATACCTTGCAGAGCATTATGATATTGGAACGCTGCATGAACTGGCGGCGCAGATCGGCTATACTCCGTCCTCCCTGAGCCGTATGATCAAAAAATATTCCGGCACGACCTTCAAGGAAATACAAACACGGCAGCGCATGCGGGTCGCTATGAATCAGCTGTCCCACACGGCGCTGCCGGTGTCTGAAATTGCCCTGTCCGTGGGCTATGAAAATCAGAACTTTTTCTACAAACAGTTCAAAAAAATGTATGATATGACGCCGAATGAGGCACGGTTAAAATCCCGCCGATAACGTCAGACCTTCACGTAACGGTTCGAGGCTCCCTCGAATCGTTATTTTTCATATAAGAACTCTTCGGGAAGGGTCACACCGAAGTCCTTTGCCAGATGACGGAAATCATCGGGAGTAATGGTCTGTCTCTTGTTAGGCTGCATGGACAGCATCTTCACCAGGATCTCCGCGGACTTTTCTACGGTATGCATTAGGCCGAAGGTCAGATCGAAGTCCTTGCCTGCGGCGAAGGTTCCGTGATGTGCCCAGATGGCCAGATCGTATTTCTTCATCAGTTCGGAGGTAGCTACTGCGATCTCTCTGCCACCCGGTACCATCCAGGGCACTACGCCAACACCAGCCGGGAATACTACGGGGCATTCGGTCGCCATCTCCCACAGTTCTCTGGTGAATACCTTATCCTCCAGAGGCAGTACGAAGGTCAGTGCGATAATATTGGTGGTATGTGCATGGTATACTACACGATAATCGGGATCCTGTAATTTCTTCACTTCCAGATTCATCAGGTGGCTGGGAAGCTCGGAGGTAGGTCTGCCGCCGTTTACCAGTCCCCATACGATACGGTAATTCTCGCCCTTGTCATCCAGTTCGATCATGCAGATGGAATCTTCCGGCTTGATGCTGACATTACGGAAATACTTGCCACTGCCGGTTACCAGGAAATACTCTCCTGCCAGTGCGGGAACGCTGGTGCCGATGGGCTGGAACTCCTTCGGCTCAAAGTTCTCCTTTACCAGTTCTACCTCTTCCGGCTTCACACGGTAAGACAGGTTGCCGCCGTTACGCTCATGCCAGCCCTGCTGCCAGCCGTCATCTGCCATTCTGATAAATCCCTGTACAAATTCTGCATCTAAAAATTTCATGATAATACCTAACCTTTCCATTGTCTGCAGCCCGCCGGCCGCAGACATATTTTCAAAATTATAAGCGTTTTCCACACAAATGCTGTTATCTCGTAATGATATCTACCGGTACGTTTAATATTTTAGCAACCTTTAAAATCGTGTCAATATGTCTGCCGGCTGCCGCTGCCATATGATGGGTAGGGCCAGCCTCACTCCAACGATTTACAAACTCTCTGCAAGGAATGGAGAATTTGGTACGCATATTGGTATCACCAAAAGTGAAGATCGGGCCGGGCTGGTTCTCACCTTCTGCCACAACGAACTTGAAGTTGCCGTCCTTGTCCTGTGTGATAGCCAGATAGGTTACAGGGCCTACAGGAGGATAGAACTGTGTCAGGTATCCGCCGCCTACCTTGCCGTGGAATACCTTTACGATCTTCATGGTGGGCTTATGTGCCAGAGAGATGTCTGCATCACCGGATCCGGAATGACCGATGATACAAATGTCCTCATTGAAATCAATGGAGTACATCTCGGACAGCTGTCCCATACCGGAAATCGTCTTCAAAATGGACATTGCCATGGCAACCTTCATGTCACCTTCTACGGCGCATGCGGTGCCCTGCTTGATCAGCATGGAAAATGCGGGGATCAGCATGGAATCCAGCTTTCCGGCCACACCCTGTGCCTTGCCGGCATAATGGGAAGCGATCATGCTCAAATCTTCATCCTTTGCCCACTGTTCAAATGCCAGAACATGCTTTGCCATATCCAGAATATCTTCATCCTCTGCGGTAGCGCCGCCTTCTACTTCGAAGGTATCGATGATATCCTGTGCCTTTGCCTTGATAGCTTCGGTATCGGTAATGTCATCCGCGATAGCCCACATGTCTTCCCAGTCGAACTGTTTGGTATACAGTCCCATCCGGTTGTAAAGGTTGGTCTCATCGATATAGAGATCCATCATACCGGGATAAGGACGGCCGATCTGTGCGATATTGGTCTGACGGAAACGTCTGCGGACCTGGGCTGCCTTACACCAGTCGGCGATCTGTGCTGCCACCTCGGGGTCACCGCCTTCTACGACACCGGTGATCACGGCATGTCTCTTACCGGCACGCTCCAAGTCAGCCACAGCCTCACCTACGGCACCACAGGCATACAGATCACCCAGCCAGATGGGAATATCGGTATTGGCATAGTCCGGAGCCAGCTTCTTCTGGACATTGATGCATACCACGGGTACATCCAGATCGCGGATCGCGGGAAGTACATTATAAGAAGTTGCATAGGTCAGCAGCTGTAAGAATACCAGATCCACATCTGCAGCACGGAATTTGTCACCTGCTGCCATAGCCTGTTCCTTGGTGGTCACCATGCCGCCGTCAATGATATCTACAGTATCGGGGATCGTCTTCTTGAAATCCTCATACTGTGCCTGGAAATTGGGCACCAGCTGGGGGAACTGGGGCAGATATGCTCCCAGAGCGATGGAAAATACACCGATCTTTGCCTTTGTGTTTACTAACATTTATGATTTCCTCCTTTTATAAGGTCATTTTTATGATGTCGGGGTCAAACGCCCCCGACTTTGATGCCTACGGCTTGCTCCGTGCTACGCACTCCCACAATCCTTCCCAATATTCGCATATCGTGGGATTATCATCCCACTTTTATGCTCATATCGGGGCGGGTCCTAAGGTCTTTCGCCCACTTATGAGCAAGCTCATGTGGGCTTAGACCTTTTGACCCTGGCATCATTTTTATTATTTTGCCGGCGTGAATGTCCTGATCTCAAATGACTCCCGGACACATTTTCTGGCACTCTTCAGATCTGCCAGTTCTTCCGCATGAATCATCTGTGCCAGCAGGTTGCCGATAGCGGTTGCCTCACCGGGGCCCGCATATACGGTCTTGCCCGTAGCATCTGCGGTCAGCTGGTTCAGATATGCGGCATTGGAACCGCCACCGATGATATGGATGCTGTCATAGGTCTTCCCGGCAATCTTCTCCAGACCGCTTACGGTCTCTCCGTAGGACTGTGCCAGACTGCGGTATACCACGGAAGCCAGTTCTCCCACGGACTCCGGTATCGGTTGTCCTGTCTTCTGACAGTACTGCTTTATGGCTTCCACCATACTGTCCGGAGAGAGGAAACTCTGATCATTCACATCCACTCTGGAAGGGAACTCCTTGCTTTCCTCTGCCATATCACACAGCCGTGCAAAAGAGTATGCGTCGTTATACTCATGTCTTACGGACTGGATCATCCACAGTCCCATGATATTTTTCAGGAAACGGAACCGGTGATCGTAACCACCCTCGTTTGTGAAGTTAGCTGCTGCGGCATCCTCTGTAATGATCGGTTTCAGGGATTCGATTCCCATGAGAGACCAGGTTCCCGAGCTGATGTAAATGCCGTCTCCCTCTGTCTGGGGAACCGCCATCACCGCTGATGCGGTGTCATGGCTTCCGCACAGCACCACTTCCAGATCGAAGCCCACTTCCTTCTGAATCTCCGGAAGCAGCCGACCTACTTTCGTTCCGGGCATCTTAAGCGGTAGGAAAATGTTCTCCGGATAGCCCAGCTTACGGATCAGGTCCATATCCCACTGGAAAGTAGCGGGATCCACCAGTTGTGTCGTGGAACCGTTCGTATACTCCGATAATTTATTGCCCGTCAGACAAAAGCCAAAATAATCCGGCAGCATCAGAAGAGTCTTCGCCTGCTGTAAAAGTTCCGGAGTCTGCCGTTTTACTGCCATCAGCTGATAAACCGTGTTGAAAATCTGTTTCTGGATACCGGTTCTTCCATACAGTTCAGTCTCCGGCAAAATCTTCGCCACTTCTGCATCCATACCGTCCGTGCGATGATCGCGATAGCCGTAGGTATCGCCCAGAATTTGATCCTTTTCATCTAACAGGACATAGTCTACTGCCCAGGTGTCAATAGCCATGCTTACCGGAATTTTTCCCAGTTCCTTACATTTCTTCATGCCGGCAACGATCTCACCGAACAGGCGGTTCACATCCCACAGAAGTTTTCCGTCCTTATGATCCATGCCGTTCTCAAAACGATAGATCTCTTCCAGCTCTATTTTGCCGTTTTCCAGGTGTCCCAGAATATGTCGTCCGCTGGAAGCGCCGATATCCACGGCCAGATAGTATTTTTCCATAAGATATCCACAGCCTCCCTTATCTGAAACTGAATACCTGTGTCAGAAGCGGCTGTGCTCCCGTGACAGGATCTTTCTCCATGATCAGAATATCTTTCATATATTCATCCCATTTTTTCACCACGTCACTCTCCGCCTGCACTTTTGCCGCGTAGTCGACACCTTTTTCACATTCATAATAGCCGAACAGTTCCTCGCCCTGCATCCAGATGGAGTAGTTCACAATTCCCGCATTTGCCAGAACTTCCTTCATCTCCGGCCAGATATTGTCATGTCTCTTCTTATATTCTTCCTGCATTCCCGGTACAATTTTTCCGCGCCATGCGTATTTTTCCATACTAACCACCATACCTTTCTTCGTATTCCGATGCGCCCTGTGGACAGACAAACCACCCGATCGTCATTGATTCTGTTTTTATTGTAGTCCTGACCCTGCAATTTCGAAATGACATTATTTGCTCCGGGCACTGTCCGATTTTGCCCGAATGGGGTATAATGGTTTCCATGGAACGAACACTTACTTACACCACAGAAAATCTCATAACACCCCTGCCGGTCAGTCACTTTCTGAAGCAGAAGGGCTTCTCCTCCCAGAATCTGGTGCAGTTAAAAAAGAACCCCGACGCCGTACTGGCGAACGGGATCCCCTGCTTCATGAATCATAAGTTGCAGCCCGGAGATACCCTGACGCTGCACATTCGGGAAGAACATTCTTCGGAAAAAATACCTCCGGTGGATCTGCCGCTAAATATCGTCTACGAGGATGCTGATCTCATGGTGATCAACAAACCGGCCGGGATGCCGATCCATCCTTCCATGAACAATTATTACAACTCCATGGCCAACGCCCTGGCTTATTATTTTGAACAGCAGAACTGCCCTTTTGTCTTCCGCTGTATCAACCGTCTGGATCGGGATACCTCCGGCCTGACCATCGTCGCAAAACATTATGTCAGCGCCGGAATGCTGTCTGCCATGATTGCCAACAAGTCTGCATCCGGCATTACCCGGGAATATCTTGCTATCGTGAAAGGTTCGGTCCGGCCATTGGAGGGGACCATCACGGCACCGTTGGGCCGCAAAGAAGGTTCTATCATTGAGCGCACTGTGGATTTTGAAAAGGGAGAATCTGCTGTCACTCACTATAAAGTTCTGGACGAAAAAAACGGGCACAGCCTGGTCTCTCTCGTCTTAGAGACCGGCCGCACCCATCAGATACGGATCCATATGAAATATCTTGGGTATCCCCTGATTGGAGATTATCTGTACAACCCGGATATGGAACGGATACAACGGCAGGCTCTGCATGCCTGGAAGCTTTCCTTCCGCCATCCTATTACCGGGGAAACACTGTCCTTTACCGCACCGCTGCCGGAGGATATGGCGGCAGTATTATACACGTAATTTTTTCAAAGCTTTTTCCCGGATCAGGCATTCACCGTGCTCCTCCAGGTATCTTACCTTCTGCTCATCTGCGGCATACAACGCTGCGAATTCCATAGCTTGAATGCAGGCTCTGCTGTAACGCTCATAGGACGCGCCGCCCTTCTGCACATAGACATAGCAGGTGCCGTCTTCCATCCGGTACAGGGTACTGTTGATCCGTAAGTTCGCCGGTAATACAGCGGCATATTCGATTACTCTGCCGATATTGCGGAATGCGAAGATTGCGAACTGGGGCTTTGCCGCTTCCTCGGTTTTTCCCTTTGCTTTCTTATTTTTTCCGGCATTCTTTGCTGCCTCGTCCTGCGCACTCTTCTCCAGTGCCGCACTGATTTCTGTTTTCTTCTCCTCGAAGACCCGTTTCATTTCCTGTAAAGCCTGCAACAGCTGCGCACCGTTTTTATTTTCCAAGGGTTCCTTCTCGGAAAATACCAGTACCAGTCCCTCATCCGGCAGCATCATGATCTGCAGATCAAATGCATACTTCGGGGGCTTGTAGCCTACCTCTTCCTCTGCCTGCTCGATGATCTCCTGTACCACTTCTTTGGCTTTGTCACTGCGGGTCACAAAATCTTTATAATCAATATCGTACTCTTCCAGCTCCTCGTTGGAAAGAAAGCACTTTACGGTCTTGTCATCAATTCGTTCTATCTTCATAGCTATCACCTCTTACTAATAACCGATTTCTCCGTGCTTCGCACTCTCGAAATTGCAACATCCATTCGCAATCCGGACCATTGTCCTTCTTGCTCATGTCTGTTTACTCCCCTCATAGAAAGCCTGCTTTGCCTGCAAGCAGTCACACAGGTTTTCTATGGGTGAGTTTATTATAGCATATGATAACACGAAAATAATGTTTTTGCTACCCGTTGACACTTTCATTTTAAATGACTTCCGCATCCACTCTGGTAACGATTTCCTGTGTTCCCTTGTGGATATGGTATTTCACTGCCGGGATCTTGGTCTTGGTGTAGAGCAGATTAGTGTTGGGATCCACGGTGATCATATGGCCCACGGGGGGCTTGTCTGCCAGCTCGTTGGCCTGTACATTTTCACCCAGTACCGCGCTGACCGTACAGCTGCAGAATTCATTGCTGGCCTGGGCGGATGCACCATCCACCTTTTCCGCAAAGCCAATCTCTTCAAAATCTCCTCTGCTGACCGCAAATCCGCAATCGTATGCCACGCACTCGATCTCACTGGTGATCTTGTGTACTCTGGTGTGTCCGCCTGCATCCGGAGTGATCGTGGTCTCTACCGTGATGCCGGGATAAGGACTCCACTTCGACCATACGCCGGTGTCCGTGATCTTTGACTCCTGGCAGATCCGGCGCACATAGACATAACCATCGATCCAGAATGCCAGCATGTTGTCCGGTGCATTCTCATGCAGTTCGTAGCAGGACTTTGCCACGCTGATGCTGAACCGGGTATCATAGGCGAATTTTCCGTATTTTGCCACGATCTGTCCATGTCCGTTGGGGCTGTAGACGCCCGGCGCAAATGCCGTGGTATGATTGCCGTAATGATAAACAAACAGATCGGCATATTTCTGAGGGCAGGCCGGTGCCAGTTTCGGCAGGGGCGCCTCCTCTGCTCTCCAGAAGGGGTGATCATCGGGAAGCAGTAAAAAAGCAAACACTTTCATGCCCCAGTAAGGAGATCCGGGAGCATTGTACCGCTCTGCCATGGTCAGATTCGGGTAGCCGTAACCGATAGTCAGCACATGATCTCTGTCGAAGATCGGGCGTTTCAGCCAGGTGCGCAGATGTCTTGCGATCAGGCCTTTCATGACGGGAACCGGGAACGGCTCCAATCCAGCCAGCAGGCAGACACTGAAAAAGCTTACCTGGGAGAAACGGTAGGTCAGGGATCTTCCGAAAGGAATGGCTTCACCCTCTTCATCGAACCAGTAGATGAACTGCTTTGCGAATTCCATGGCTCTCGCCTTGTATTTTTTCGCCCGCTCCGGGTCATCCTTCTCCATGATCACTGCATAGATCAGGCTGTAAAAATGAATAGCAAAGGAAATATAGTAATCCTTCTGGCCGGAATCTCCGTCCTGATACCAGCCTTCACCCAGATAGAAGGTCTCCAAACCATCCAGATATTCTTCCAGCATCTCGGGGCTGTACCGGCGTCCCACCTTTTTCATGGCGATATTCACCAGTACAGCAAAGAGAATCCAGTTGCAGACCGGCAGGGGATGCTCATTGATCTTGTTCAGATAATTGCAGAGGTTTTCTTTCTGCTCCTCTGTAAGAGGATCCCATACCACCTCGGGGGCAAACATGATGCCATAGGAGATAGCTGCCATCTCCACGAATCTCTGATCAAAGGAAGTGCACTCTCCCCAGTATTCCGGATTTTTCTCATCGGTTCCGGCGGTAAGCCCCTTGCGGTAGATCTCCTCGAATTCCGGCTCTTTTCCACCGCCTGCCCAGAAAGGCACCAGTCCCCATAAGGGTCGGGAAAAAGCTTCCATCCATGTGGCACCGATGTCATAATGTGCCATGGTAACGCCCAGAGTCAGTCTCGCCTTTTCTTCACTGTAATAAGGTTTTAACGGCTCTAAGATAGATAGCATACAGTCCTGAAAATCTTTTTTGGTATGTAAATTCATTTTACCAGTACTCCCTCCAATCCTTCAATAACCGGGTCAGTGCCTCCATGTAGAAGTAGTCTCCCCAGGAATTGCACTCGTCCACGCCGTAATGATTACAGGTATTGTAAGGGGAATGGTTGGAGTAGGTGCTGTGCAGCACCAGTCCGTTGGATTCCTTCGGATCCTTTACGGCATAGCCCACATAGACAGACCGCATGATCTGTTTTGCCAGCGTAATGTAATGCTCTGCTTCTTCCGGCTCTAAGTATTTTGCCATTTCCAGCATACCGCAGGCTGCGATGGATGCGGATGAGGAATCTCTCGGCTGATCATCCCCGTCGGTGAATTCCAGATCCCAGTAAGGTACCAGATCCTTGGGCAGATGTGCCAGGAAATATTCCGTTACATGACGGAACAGATCGATATATTCTTTTCTTCCGGTATAACGGTAAGCCAGTGCCATGCCGTAGACACCCCAGGCCTGACCTCTCGCCCATGCAGATCCGTCACGGTAACCCTGGCAGGTGGCGCCATGATCCGGTGCTCCCGTTTTCATATCAAAAAAGAAGGTATG
>JBNMJR010000029.1:0-16778 GCA_050873925.1 Acetatifactor sp. | reverse complement strand
TGGAGTCAGCCTTTTGCAGCACTCTTAGGTGCCTATGATGCACAGATCGGTTTCGGCCTGCCCTCCATCGGTGGTAAGGACAGTATGTCCGGCACTTTCAATGACATCGACGTACCTCCCACACTGGTATCTTTTGCAGTGGATGTGGCCAAATACGGTGATATCATTACTCCGGAACTGAAGACCCCCGGCAATAAGCTGGTGCGCTTCTCTATTGATAAAGATGATTTCGACATTCCGATGTATGAGAATGTGGCAGAATTATATGGTAAGATCCATGAATTGATCGAAAACGGTACTATCGTATCTGCGTATGCACTGGATTCCAAGGGTGTGGCAGCAGCCGCAGCCAAGATGGCATTCGGCAACAAGCTGGGTGTGAAGATCGACGATGAGGTAACCACAGACGATCTGTTCGGCAACGGACTGGGTGATATTCTGGCAGAAGTTCCCGCAGACAAGATGGCTGCACTGGAAGAGAAGGAGCTGGATTACACCGTGATCGGTACCGTGACCGAGGAGCCTGCGTTCGTATACGGTGATGCGAAGATCACCATGGAAGAGGCACTTGCTTCCTGGACTTCCAAGCTGGAGAAAGTATTCCCCACCAAGGCGGTGAAGGGTACCGAGGCAGTGCACAGTGATGTCTACAAGGCAGACAGCATTTATGTATGCAAGCACAAGATCGCAAAGCCTACCGTATTCATTCCGGTATTCCCCGGAACCAACTGTGAATACGACAGCACCAAAGCATTTGAGCGTGCCGGAGCTCATGTGGAGACAAGAGTATTCCGCAACCTGACCGCAGAGGATATCCGCGAATCCGTAGAGGAATTCGAGAAATCCATCGCACAGGCACAGATCATCATGTTCCCCGGCGGTTTCTCCGCAGGTGATGAGCCCGACGGCAGCGCGAAGTTCTTCGCAACAGCTTTCCAGAACGAGAAGCTGAAGGAAGCTGTCATGAAGCTGTTAAATGAGAGAGACGGTCTGGCACTGGGTATCTGTAACGGATTCCAGGCGCTGATCAAGCTGGGACTGGTTCCTTACGGCGAGATCACCGGGCAGAAGGAGGATTCTCCTACCTTGACTTTCAATACCATCAACCGTCACATCTCCAAGATGGTATACACCAAGGTCGTATCCAACAAGTCTCCCTGGTTACAGGGTGCCAAGCTGGGCGCTACCTACTGCAATCCCGCATCCCACGGAGAGGGCCGCTTCGTAGCACCGAAGGAGTGGATCGACAAGCTCTTTGCCAACGGGCAGGTCGCTACCCAGTACGCTGATCAGAACGGCAACGTATCCATGGATGAGGAGTATAATGTCAACGGTTCTTACTGCGCCATCGAAGGTATCACCTCCCCCGACGGCAGATGCTTCGGTAAGATGGCACACTCCGAGAGAAGAGATACCGCAGTAGCCATGAATATCTACGGCGAGCAGGATATGAAGATCTTCGAGTCCGGCGTGGCATACTTCAAATAATGGAATCAATAAAATAGAGAACAAGGCTGCTGATTTGGAACCGGCAGCCTTTTTTTTTTCATGTTTCTGTGCTGATAGTACCACTTGTAAAGTATTGTCGGAATCGGTATAATATAGGTAATTGGGAGGTAAATATATGCTGCTTACATTAGTACCGCTTTTTGATGAAAATATGGCCGTTTGTGCCTACTCCTTTTTTACCCAGAGAGAGAATTTCCTGTTGAATCCTTTGCTGCTTGGGACAGCGCAGTTCGACGGGGCATCCCAGATCACGGGACTGGAACTGATCCAGAAAATGGGTATCGATACCTTGTCTCAGGGAAAAGAGATCTTTGTACCGATCAGCAATATCTCTATTTTTGCGGATATTCCGGAACAGTGCGATGTTCCCCATGACAAGATCGTGCTTCTGATCGACAATACGATTCCGCCCATTGAGATGTACGTGAACCGCCTGAAGGAACTGAAACAGGAAGGTTATAAGCTGGCGATCCGCAAACTGGCTGTCAGTGATTTTGAAAATTATCGTGAAGTCCTGAAGCTGATGGACTATGTCCTTTTGAATAACCGTAAGATCGCCATTGATAAGGCAAAAATCTATTTCGGCAAATTGTTTCCGAATATCAGTCTTTGCGCAGGCAATATCGATACCATGGAGGATTTTGAGCGGTTGAAGGAGACCGGCGGTTACCGGTTGTATGAAGGTAAGTTTTACCGAGTACCCATTACAAAAGGCCAGACCGATGTGGCACCTTTGAAGGGCAACTATATTGACCTGCTGAATATTGTGAACAGTCCTGATTTCGAGCTGACTACAGCAGCGGATATTATCGGACGTGATACGGCACTCACCATTGACCTGCTGAAGATGGTACAGCCGCTGGCTGTGAATTCCGAGATCACCTCTATCCGTCATGCGGCAGCCATGCTGGGACAGCGGGAACTGAAGAAGTGGATCAATACAGCTGTAGCCAATGCACTGTATGCCGATAAGCCCAATGAAGTCACCAGACTGTCACTGCTTCGTGCGAAGTTTGCAGAAAATCTTGCAGAGGCTTTCGGCCTGAAAGCACAGAAGGACGAATTGTTCCTGATGGGATTGTTCTCCGTACTGGACGTAATTCTCGAAAAGCCCATGGAAGAAGCACTGAAGGTAGTCCATGTGGCAGGCGAGATCAGCAATGCCCTGATCTATCGAATCGGTGTGCTGGCACCGGTGTACGAATTCATGCTGCAATATGAGACTGCCAACTGGTCGGAGGTATCCCGCCAGATGCTGTTGAAGGACATTGACATGGATACAGTATATGATGCCTATGTAGCGGCCTTGAAGTGGTATTGCACCGTCAGATAACAGTATTGTATTAAAAAATGTACTTGTATTTTGTATACATTTATGTTATTTTCTTCAAGAACTTGTAATTATATCCTCCGACAGCCGGGAGAGCTGCCCCGGGAGGAATAGTAGCAAAGGCGCAAACAGCGCGGAAAGGAAATTTCATATGAAAAAGAACAAGACACTTGAGATGGTACAGTTGGCCGTACTCATCGCTATTATGCTGATCCTGGCATTTACACCACTGGGATATCTGCGCATCGGACCGTTAGCAATCTCTCTGATGACCATTCCCGTAGTAATCGGTGCAATGATCCTGGGACCCGCAGGCGGAGCTGTACTGGGACTGGTATTCGGATTGACCAGCTTTTACCAGTGCTTCGCAGGAGATCCTTTTGGAGCAGCCCTGGTAGCTATTAACCCGTTCTTTACTTTCCTGGTATGTATCCCCACCAGAACCCTGATGGGATGGTTATCCGGTGTGATCTTCAAGGCATTGTGGAAGATCGACAAGACGAAGACGGTATCTTTCTTCGTGACCGGTCTGCTGGGAGCATTTATGAACACTTTATTCTTTATGTCCACTCTGATGATCTGCTTCGGTCATACCGATTATCTGCAGAGCATGAACGCAACCGGAGCCAATCTGTTCCTGTTTGCTGTAGCATTCTGCGGTATCAACGGAGCACTGGAAATGCCTATGAGCTGTGTAGTAGGCGGCGGTGTTGCCAAGGCAGTCAGCGTAGCACTGAAGAAGAATGCAGCGATTGAAGAGAAATAAACAGACAAGAGATATAAAATAACAGAACCCCCGGGAGTATGACGGAGCGTCATAGCCCGGGGGTTGTTATATAAAATAAAAAGAAAATGATTCGTGAGCCGGGACTACAGGGTCTCCCACATGATCTGCAGAGCCTCAGCCGTGGCAGCAACATTACCCTGGATCATGGGAGCGGAGCCGCCGCCCTTGGCCTGAAGGTCCTGGCGCATACGGGTGGCCAGTTCCTGACAGTTGCAGGAGGAACTACCCACGATAAAACGGTAACCGCCCTCGTCGTTTCCGGCAAAAATACCGCAGTAACCGGAATATTTTTCAGTCAGAGCATTGACAGCATTGCGCAGAGCAATGGCATCCAGTTCCCCGACGAAGAGAAGTACATGGTTTTTCTCTTCCGGGGAGGGAAGTGCGTTCATCTGCACATTCAGAAGTTCCGCCTGCAGGGCATTGGCACGTTCTTTTTGCTGGCGGGCATCCTCTTTGGTCCGGACAACGGCATCGGCTACTTCCGGCTGCTTTGCGGAAAGCAGGGAAGAGATGGCCCAGACGGAATCCTGTTTTTCCGTATAGTCGGCCAGTGCACGGCCGCCGCAGAGAATATTGATGCGGACACCGCCTCTGTGACTCTGGACATTCACAATTTTAATAAGACCGATCTGCCCGGTGCTATCCACATGCGGGGCACAGCAGGCGCACAGATCCACACCGGGAATTTCCACGATACGGACATTTTCCGTGAGAGCCAGCTTGCTACGGTAATTTAAGTTCGTCAGTTCTTCGGAGGAAGGCCAGGTGATATTGACCGGAAGATTTTTCCAGACGTAGGAATTGGCCTCCTGTTCAATGAGACGCAACTGTTCCAGAGAGACTTCTCCGTTCATATCCAGGGTCACTTCTCGGTCACTTAAGTGAAAGCCTACATTTTCCAGACCAAAATGGGAATGCAGTAAGCCGGAGATCATATGCTCCCCGGAGTGCTGTTGCATGAAATCAAACCGGCGGTCCCAGTCCACATGACCGGAAACTTCGGTGCCGGCGGGAAGTTCGCAGGCCAGCTTATGATACAGAATGCCCTGCTTAATGTTGACATCCAGTACTTCCTGACCGTTCAGGGTGCCTTTGTCGGCGGACTGGCCGCCTTCTTCCGGGAAAAATGCGGAAGCATCCAGAACAATCAGATAATAGCCTTCTTCTTTGGCGGGAATACATTCGGTCACTACGGCGGTGAAGTCCGTCTGGTGGACATTTTCATAATATATTTTACGTGTGCCAAGGGAATTCATTTGTGCATTGCTGATACGATCCATAGATATCTGTCCCATCTGTTATAAATTTTATCCTGTAGACAGTACCGGACATTCGATGAAGATATGGCGCTGTTCACAGGCCTTTTGAATGATTATCTCAAAATAGAAAATACATATCTATTCTATATCAGATCCTGTAGAAAAAGCAATGAAAAATGTAAGCTTTTACAAAGCTTTGGCAGATTCTCCAAGGAGTATCGAGATTACGGAAATGTTTTTTGTAGGTTTTTACGCAACGACCATCTATTGCGGGCAACTTTCTTGTATGATATAATAAATCGATTAAGCAGTAGAGAAACACACAAGAAATACAAACGCCGCGAAAAGCGGCAGAATGCGAGGAAAGAATGAAGGCATTTTTGATTTTGGAAGATGGCACGGTGTTCGAAGGAACGCACATCGGTGCAGACAAAGAGATCATCAGTGAAATCGTATTTAACACATCCATGGCCGGATATCTGGAGGTCCTGACCGACCCGTCTTATGCGGGACAGGCAGTATGCATGACATATCCCCTGATCGGTAACTATGGCATATGCAAGGACGACTGTGAGTCAGAAAGACCCTGGCCGGATGGATTTATTGTCAGAGAGCTTTCCCGTATTCCCAGCAATTTCCGTTGTGACTGCACCATTCAGGAATATCTGGAGGAGAACGGTGTACCCGGTATTGCCGGTATCGATACCCGTGCGCTGACCAAGATTCTGCGTGAGAAGGGTACCATGAACGGTATGATCACCACCAATGAAGCCTATGATCTGAACGAAGTGCTTCCGAAGCTGAAGGAATACACCACAGGCAAGGTAGTGGAAAAGGTGACCTGCAAGGAAAAATATGTAGTCAAGCCCACCACGGATCTGGCCCAGAACGGACCTTTGTCCGGTGCGGCACGTTTTGATAAGGAAGCCTATGAAAAAGGTGTGAGAGAGCCCAAGCCCGCACTGGTAACGGAACTGTCCGGCCAGGGACTGAAGGTGGCTCTGTTGGATCTGGGTGCCAAGAGGAATATTGCAAGATCTCTGGCAGAGAGAGGCTGTGAGGTAACGGTATATCCCGCAGGAACCCCCGCACAGGAGATCATTGATGACAACCCCGACGGTATCATGCTGAGTAACGGACCGGGAGACCCCAAGGAGTGTACCGGTGTGATCGCCGAGATCAAAAAATTATATGATACCGAGATTCCTATTTTCGCAATCTGTCTGGGACATCAGCTGATGGCTCTGGCTACCGGCGCAGATACCCACAAGATGAAATACGGACACAGAGGAGGCAACCATCCGGTAAAGGATCTGATGACCGGAAGAGTATATATTTCCTCTCAGAACCATGGATATGTGGTAGATACCGACAAGCTGGATCCGTCCGTAGCGGTTCCTGCATTTATCAATGTCAACGACGGTACCAACGAAGGTCTGTCCTATACCGGCAAGAACATTTTCACCGTACAGTTCCATCCGGAAGCATGTCCGGGACCCCAGGACTCCGGTTACCTGTTTGACCGGTTCATTCATATGATGAGAGGAGAGAACTAAGATGCCCAAGAATCCTAATGTAAAACGAGTAATGGTAATCGGCTCCGGTCCTATTGTCATCGGACAGGCAGCGGAATTCGACTATGCAGGTACCCAGGCCTGCCGTTCCCTGAAGGAAGAGGGAGTAGAGGTAATCCTGGTGAACTCCAACCCTGCGACCATCATGACCGATAAAGATATCGCTGACAAAGTATACATTGAGCCCCTGAACGTAAAGGTTCTGGAGCAGATCATTGAAAAGGAAAAGCCCGACAGCATTCTTCCCACCCTGGGAGGACAGGCGGGTCTGAACCTCGGTATGGAGCTGGAGGAGTCCGGTTTCCTGGCTGCTCATAATGTAAAGCTGTTAGGTACCACTGCAGCTACCATTCGTAATGCCGAAGGCCGTCAGGAATTCAAAGACCTGATGGAGCGTATCGGTGAGCCCTGTGCGGCATCCAAGGTCGTAGAGAACGTGGAAGACGGTGTGGAATTCACCAATACCATCGGTTACCCTGTTGTACTGCGTCCCGCTTATACGCTGGGAGGTTCCGGCGGCGGTATCGCCCACAATCAGGTAGAACTGGAAGAGATCCTGGAGAACGGTTTACGTCTGTCCCGTGTAGGTCAGGTACTGGTAGAGCGTTGTATCGCCGGATGGAAAGAGATCGAGTACGAAGTAATGCGTGACAGCGCAGGCAACTGTATTACCGTATGTAACATGGAGAATATCGATCCCGTTGGTGTGCATACCGGAGACAGTATCGTAGTAGCTCCTTCCCAGACCTTGAGCGACAAGGAGTACCAGATGTTACGTACTTCCGCTCTGAAGATCATCAACGAACTGCAGATCACCGGTGGATGTAACGTACAGTTTGCACTGCATCCCACCAGTTTTGAATATTGTGTTATCGAGGTTAATCCCCGTGTCAGCCGTTCTTCTGCACTGGCAAGTAAGGCGACCGGTTATCCTATTGCAAAGGTAGCAGCGAAGATCGCGCTGGGCTTTACCCTGGATGAGATCAAGAATGCCATTACACACATGACCTATGCCAGCTTTGAGCCGACGCTGGACTATTGTGTAGTGAAGATTCCCAGACTACCTTTCGATAAATTTATCACTGCAAAACGTACTCTGACCACCCAGATGAAGGCAACCGGTGAGGTTATGAGTATCTGTAATAACTTCGAGGGAGCGCTGATGAAGGCCATCCGTTCCCTGGAGCAGCATGTGGACTGCCTGCGCAGCTATGATTTCAGCGCACTGTCCGCAGACGAACTGTTAGAGCGTCTGAAGATCGTGGATGACCAGCGTATTTATGTCATTGCGGAAGCAATTCGTAAGGGCATCAGCTACGAGCAGATCCATGACATTACCAAGATCGACCTGTGGTTCATCGACAAGATCGCCATTCTGACCGAGATGGAGCATGCACTGGAGACTCAGCCGCTGACCGTTGATCTGTTGAAGGAAGCCAAGAGAATCGAGTTCCCGGATAACGTGATCGCAAGACTGACCGGCAAGACCGAGGAAGAGATCAAGAAGATGCGTTACGACAACGGCATCAAGGCTGTCTACAAGATGGTAGATACCTGTGCCGCAGAGTTCGCAGCATCCACTCCTTACTACTACTCCGTATTCGGCGGAGAGTGCGAAGCCAAGGAGACCACCGGACGCAAGAAGGTACTGGTACTGGGTTCCGGTCCTATCCGTATCGGGCAGGGTATCGAGTTCGACTATTGTTCCGTACATGCCACCTGGGCATTTTCCAAGGCCGGTTATGAGACCATTATCATCAACAACAACCCGGAGACCGTAAGTACCGACTTCGATATTGCGGACAAGCTGTATTTCGAGCCCCTGACTCCGGAAGATGTGGAATCCATCGTAAATATCGAACATCCCGATGGTGCTGTGGTACAGTTTGGCGGACAGACCGCTATCAAACTGACCGAGAGCCTGATGAAGATGGGTGTGCCCATCCTGGGAACCAAGGCGGAGGATGTAGATGCCGCTGAGGACAGAGAGCTGTTCGACAAGATTCTGGAAGAGACCGGAATCCCCCGTGCAGCCGGTGGCACCGTATACACCGCAGAGGAAGCAAAGGCAGTTGCCAACAGACTGGGCTATCCCGTACTGGTACGTCCTTCCTATGTGTTGGGCGGACAGGGCATGCAGATCGCTATCTCCGATGAAGAGATCGAAGAGTTCATGGCGATCATCAACCGTATTGCACAGGATCACCCGATCCTGGTAGATAAATATCTGCAGGGTAAGGAGATCGAGGTCGATGCTGTATGCGACGGTACCGATATTCTGATCCCCGGTATCATGGAGCATATCGAGAGAACCGGTATCCACTCCGGAGACAGTATCTCCGTATATCCGGCTCCGACCATTGATAAAGTCGTAAAAGAGAAGATCGCAGAGTACACCAGAAGACTGGCAAAGGCACTGCATGTCAAGGGACTGATCAACATCCAGTTCATTGCTATCGGTGAGGATGTGTATGTTATTGAGGTTAACCCCCGTTCTTCCCGTACCGTACCTTATATCAGCAAGGTAACCGGTATCCCTATTGTGGATCTGGCTACCGAAGTGATCATTGGCAAGACTATCCGTGAGCTCGGCTATGAGCCCGGCTTACAGCCCGAGGCAGAGTATTTTGCCATCAAGATGCCCGTGTTCTCCTTCGAGAAGATCCGTGGTGCCGAGATCAGCTTAGGACCGGAGATGAAGTCTACCGGTGAGTGTCTGGGTATTGCCAAGACCTTCAACGAGGCTCTGTACAAGGCATTCCTGGGAGCAGGTGTAGAACTGCCCAAGTACAAGAACATGATCATCACCGTGAAGGATGCGGATAAGGGAGAAGCTATTGAGATCGGAAGACGTTTCGAGAAGCTGGGATACACCATTTACGCTACCAGAAGTACCGCAGCCGCTCTGAATGAAGCAGGTGTGAAGGCGAGAAAGGTCAACAAGATCTCTCAGGAATCCCCGACCGTTATGGACCTGATCCTGGGACACAAGATCGACCTTGTCATTGATACACCTACCCAGGGCCGCGACAAGACCAGAGACGGCTTCCTGATCCGCCGTACTGCCATCGAGACCGGTATCTACTGCATCACCGCAATGGACACCGCCAATGCTCTCGTGACCAGCATGGAGCATATGAACGATTGTAAGGAACTGACACTGGTGGATATTGCACAGCTGTAAAAGATAAAAATGTATAAGAACAGTGGAGTCGCGGAGGTGGCTCCACTGTTTGTATTCGTGGCAAAAACAAAGTGTTGACAAATGTCCGCGAAAGGAATAAAATACAAACAGTTAAAGACATAAAGGCTGTGAAGAGAAGAGTAGGAGAAGAGATACATCGCAGAGAGTCCCGGCTGGTGGGAAGGGATATGGAAGGCTTCTTTGAACATGGTCTCGGAGCTTTGCACCGACTTCGCATACGGACAGGATCCGGCAGATGCGGACAGGCTGCAACGGGAGTACCCGTTATCGTACCTGACTATCGATAAGCATTTGTTTGTCCGTAGTTGCAGAGGCCCGATCCCGTGAGAGATGGGCGAATTAAGGTGGTACCGCGGAAGAATGTTCCGCCCTTAAATTTTTATTTAAGGGCGGTTTTTATTATGTCTAAAAGAGAAGAACTGATCAGAGAATATTGCAGACAGGTGAATGAAAGCCTGCATTTTATACAGAAATACATGGAAGGGATCGTTCCGGCAGGACGCTGCAGTGAGGAACTGTATTGGGAGACCAAGAAGATCCGGGAGGAATTACAGAAAAGCGATCATGAACAGACCGCTTTGATCCGGGCTTATTTAAAAGAGGCGGCACAGCTGTATGCAGACGGAGAACCATGGAAGACCCGCATCACAGACCGCAGACGCTGCCGTAATACGATCCTGAATCATCTGCAGATGCTGGCGAATGTCAGCTTCTGGTTAAGAGAGCAGGGAGAGCCATTAGGTGAGGAAGTCTGCGGGTGGCTGTTAGCACAGGAGACTGCGGATGTACAGAAAGTCAGATCCGGACAAAGCCTGGAAGCTGCCAGAGAGATCTATCCCGCAGTACAGAGAAAGAGAGCATAAGAAAGGGACGGCAATAAAAGCGAGAATCCGAAAATAAAATCCGTAAGTGTGACATATACTAGGCATATGGTAAATATTGTATGATCATAAGCCTGTATACCGCAGGCGGATTGGAGTCTCATGTTAGAAGAACATTACCCTTTTGTTGTACAGCCCCTTCCTTACGAATACGATGCCCTGCTTCCGGTACTGGATGAGGAAACACTGCATTTTCATCATGACAAGCATTATCAGACTTATGTGGATAAGCTGAATGCCACTCTTGCCGATTATCCGCAGTTACAGCAGATGTCCTTGACGGAACTGCTTGGTTCGGAGGATAATAAACTTGCATCCCTGCCGGAGGAAGCCCGGAAAAGTATTCACAATAACGGTGGCGGCGTATACAACCATCAGCTGTATTTTGACAGCATGCGCCGGCCGGCGGGACAGGAACCCTGTGGGGTGCTGGAGGAGGCACTGATCCGGGATTTTGGCTCGGTGAGACAATGGAAAGAGCAGATGTCGCAGGCTGCTACGGGAGTATTCGGCTCCGGCTGGGCATGGCTGGTGAGTGATCAGGACGGCACCCTTATGATCCTGACCACGGCGAATCAGGATGTCCCGGACTTGAAATTGTATACCCCCATATTTCCCATAGATGTGTGGGAACATGCCTATTATTTACAGTATCAGAACCGCAGACCGGATTATGTGGAGGGGTGGCATAAGCTGATCCACTGGAAAAAAGCGGAACGGCGTTATGAACAGGTGCTCTGCAGGCTGGAAAGAGCGGCCGGGGAAGCAGAGAAACTGCAGGACAACGGCAACACGTCAGAAAAAAACAACCGATAGTGTACAACATGAGGAACGAAACAACAGAAAGAGGAAATGGATATGGAAAAGAAACCTATCATAAAAAAAGAACAGGTAGAGACCGTCTACGACAGCAGATTCATCAAAGTGTTTGATCTGCAATATGAGCCGGGAAAACATTATTTTGATGCTACCAGAAGAAGCAAAGAAAATCTGGCAGCGGTAAAGAGTGATGAAGAATTCAAAAAGATGCTGCCGGATGCGGTCAGCTGTGTCGTGATCCTGAAGATCAAAGGACAGGAGCCGAGACTTTGCCTGAGCCGTGAGTATCGTTACCCGGCGGGACAGTTTCTGTTAAGTGTTCCGGCAGGACTGTTGGACCCGGAGGATGCGGCGGAGGAAAATCCCGTATTCCATGCGGCGATCCGGGAGCTCCGCGAGGAGACCGGCATCGCGTTGGAAGAGAGTGACAGCATCCGGCTGGTGAACCCGCTGGTATTCAGCACCCCCGGTATGACGGACGAAAGCAATGCACTGGTGCAGATCACCCTGAACCGTGAAGAGATGCCGAAGGTAAGCCAGGAAGGTGCCGTTGGCACGGAATGTTTTGACGGCTTTTTATTACTGACCAAAGAAGAAGCACAGAAAATCTTAAAAGACGGTGTGGATGACCAGGGACTTTTTTATCCCTTATATACCTGGGCCGCACTGATGTGCTTTGTGACGGGAATGTGGGAATAAGGTTTTCCACTTCCCCTCCGGGGAGAACTTATCCCCGGAGCGTTATCACCGTGTGGAAAGTCAGAGTAGCATCGTTATAATACATTTGGATATCGCCATGATATTTTTCACAGATCTTGCGGATGCTTTTCAGCCCGAAGCCGTGAGAACGCTTATCCGCTTTGGTAGTGGCTGGATCTGACGCGTCGTTTTTAAAAGGATTTACACGGCAGGAATTGACCACTGTGATCAGAACAAAAGGGGTATTTTCCCGCTTGCTGCCATTGACTTCGATATAAGAATCGGGAACTTTCCCGGCAGCTTCTATGGCATTATCCAGCAGATTGCAAAAAAGGGAAGTAAGGTCGCTGTCCGGCAGAAAATTCAGAACACCACTGCGGATATCTGCGGTAAAACTGATTCCCTGTTCGTTACACTGCCGTTTGTATCTTGCCATAATGGCGTTCAGGAGCTCGTTGTCGCAGATACGGGCGGACTCTTTGAAATCCGAAGAAAGAAGCAGGTCATTGATATAGGCACTGACTTTGTCCGGGGCATTTTGCTCATTCAGAGACGCAATGGATTGCAAATGTTTTTTTATGTCATGAATGAGGATCGCCTGGTTTTCGCTTTGTGACAGCAACATTTTATAATATTCCGTAAAATCAGTTTCTTTTTGCAGTAACAGCTGCATTTCTGTATATTCCTGATTCTTCTTACGGTTATACTGATTGATTCCAAACACCAGCAGATTCATAAGCAATAGAAAAAAGGCACTGAGAGAGATCATCCAGTTCGTCCCGGGAGTCAATGTATACTGATCACCCATTCCCACAAAAGTAAGCATGATGAATATCGATGTGACGGGAATGATCATCAGCAGCAAAACAGAATTATCGTAAGGATCCGCAGTTTGCTGCAGACTTTTGAACAAATGTGTCAGCAGATAAATGACGGCAAAGAAAGAAATCTTGCTGCACAGAATAAAAAGAAGCATATTGTGAAAAGATCCCATCTGCATATAAAAATGAGGAGCAGTCCGGGATATGATGCCATATACGATCAGCTCGCACATTCCCATGACAGCGGCAAGCAATGCGGAATGAAAGGCAGCTGCGCGCCATCTGACGTCATATTGTGTGACCAGAAACAGAAAATTAGCAAACAGATACAAAAGCATATTCAGCCATTTGATGTTAAAAAAGGCTGCAAAACACAGACAGATATATAAAAGGCTCAGCAATGCAAGGCGTCCGGGCAGGGAACGTTTCGGAGAAAATAACCGGCTGGCATATTGCAGGAGAATGACGGCTTCCACCAGAAAAGCAAAAATAAGAGAAAAAGCATTTTCCATAAGTTACCTCGTACTTTCTAAATAGAGAAGATAGGCTTCCTTAAAGGCACTGTATTTCCGCTTTGTCAGATAAGCGTCAAACTGACCGTTCGCCAGATGCACCAGCATACGGTCGAAGTCGGTAATGTGCTCATAGTTGATAATGAAGCTCCGATGGGTCTGAAAAAAGCGGTTGGAAGGCAGCAGCTCCAGCCAGTATGACATGGTGTGTATGGATTCAAAGTCCCGCGTCGTCGTATGGACGATCACCTTTTTTCCCTGTGCCTCCACCATAATGATGGAAGAGACCGGGAGAACATGAACACCCTGTCTGGTCTCGATGGGTACCTTCACGAGTCTGGAATGATACAGATCCAGGGCATCCTTCAGATTCCGGAACAGGCGCTGTCTGTCTATGGGCTTGGACAGGTAGCGGAAGACATGGAACCGCATGGCTTCGTCCAGATATTCGGAATAAGAAGTAATAATAAAAATGATAATATCTTTATCTTTCTTTTTCAGTTCGTTTCCTACATAGATTCCGTCAAGCCCCGGCATTTCGATATCCAGAAACAGGATATCCTTGTCGCCCTGATCCGCAAGCAGGGATTCTCCATCTGAAAAGCAGACGATCTCCGGACATCTCAGGTGCAGATGACGGAAATAACTTTTCAGATATTTCTGCAGTTTTTCTACGATCAGTAAATCGTCATCGCAAATAAGAATACGCATCTTACACACTCCATTCAATATTAATTTGATTATATAATACGAGCCTCAAAATTAGAATGTCGTTTTTGCCCATTTTCGCCTTAGTTTTTGCTTTTCGGTTCGGAAGGGATGTCTGGTTTTTTGAAATATGCTATTCTGAAAATGCAAATAAGTATAAATCTTCAACGGATTTGTAACAAACAGTGGAAAATCTTTCGTTATGGTTAATAAAGAGGAAGGTTTCCACCCGCTCAATTGCTTTTCCGATTGCTCAATTGTATAATTATGTCATTATCAAGTACAATTAAGGAGCAAGGACATCATGCAGAAAGAGCAATTTGGTATACTGCTTACGACTTTAAGAAAGAAAAACGGAATCAGCCAGAAAGAGATGGCGGAGCGGCTGTCGGTCTCCACTTCGGCGGTAAGCAAATGGGAACATGGAAAGAATCTTCCGGATATGACGATGCTTGGCAGCATCGCGGAGATCCTCCGGGTATCCTGTGATGAACTGCTGAATCCGGAAAAGACATTGGAGCGATTAGCGAATCCCGAACCGCAGAAAGGAGAGGCAGAGGAGACAGGCGGAGAAAACCCAAAGAAAAAGCACAACCGGGTCGTAAAAATTGCTGTTCTGGTAGGAATACTGGTGATTGCTGCAGGATTGCTGTTGGGATATATGGTGAAGCACAGAGAACCTACTTTTCAGCAGATCGGCACAAGATATGCCGATGATCCGGACTGGGGAAATGTGTATGAAATTTCATATGTGGTAAAAGGGGAAGTGACGGCGAAGAAACTGAATGATTATTTGGATGTAGTGAGAAATGAGGTGGATCGGGAAGAACTTGGTACCGATATTGTCAAGGTTTCATATTACAGGAACAAGGAAGACGCCCTGGCGTGGAAGGAAACGGATATGAGGGGATATACGTTCCTGAATGTAGAACGAAAGGAGTAGCTATGAAGAAGATTTTTTCAAATTACTACAAAATTATTTTGTCGGTTGTGATTCTGATTGTCCTGATGGCACTGAAGGAGGATTACAAAACTTTTGATGGAATGAGCGGAGTCCGGACGGTGGTACGCATGCTGATTTACACGGCATGGGGATTCCTGCTGGCAACAAAGACCAGACGTGAAAAAGCAAAAGTTGTGGAATATGTTGCTTTTGCCGTTGTCTGTGTGGCAGCGCTCAATCTGTTAATTCCCATCTGGCAGTTCCAGATAGCGTTTTATGCTTTTGTCGCAGGTGTTCCGGGACTCTATTTTATGGTATTTATCCTGACCGGAATGTTAGGTGGTTACTTATGGGGACCGAAGGACTGAGGAGCAAAGGACATTATGCAGAAAGAGCAATTTGGGATACTGCTTACGACTTTAAGAAAGAAAAACGGAATCAGCCAGAAGGAAATGGCAGATCGTCTGTCAGTCTCTGTTTCTGCGGTTAGTAAATGGGAGCATGGGAAAAATCTTCCGGATATGACAATACTTGGAAAGATCGCGGAGATTCTTCAGGTATCCTGTGACGAATTGATGAATCCGGAAAAGACGTTAGAGAAACTGACGAATTCCGAAGCTCCGGTAGAAGATGCAGAGGAAAAGCATAGCCGGATCCTGAAAATTGCAGTTCTGGCAGGAATCGCAGTGCTCGTCATAGGCATGGTTCTGTTATATAGGACAGTCTGGGGAAAAGCGGATTTTGAACAGGTGGGCGCAAGATATATCGATGATCCGTACTGGGGAAAAGTATACGATATCGCGGCTGTGATGCATGGAAGAACAGATGAGGATCTTCTGATAACGTACATGGAAGAAGTAAAGGCGCAGGCAGAAGAAGATCCGGAACTGGAGACGAACATTGTCAGAATCACTTATTTTAAGAAAAAGAGTGATGCACTAAAATGGGAAAATCCGGAAAGCTACAGCTATATTTTTCTAAATGCAGATGGGCAGGCGTATCCTTCGTATTTTGAACCTGTCTATCAGGAACTGACCTTGGGCTGGACGGACTATCGGGAAGGACATCCCACCTCAGGACTTATGGATGCGTTCTGTGACCGCGGTCTGTCCAATGGCGGAAGGGAAGAAAACGGGCTGTTTATCAGTTACATAGATTATGAAACGGATGCGGAACCGCAATATGTATTTTTCCATCTGGAGGATCTGCTTACGGATGCAGAGGCAGACGAATGGGACTGGGCATCGGCAGGGGCTTTCTGTGATGAGGAGCAGGGCAAAACTTACTTCTGCTATTATGATTTTAACGATCTGACGAATGCCGGGGAGCGGGATCCGCAGCTGATCTTGGTGGAATTCGATACGGCGGATCCGGGGGACTATCAGGCAACCCCTTATGCTGTGGAGCCGAGAAATATTTTCAGCTGGTACTGCGAGGGCTACCGGATCGGAGATGACTTATACATTGCAGGGCAGGAAGAATTAGGAGCGATTGATCTGAACACGAAGGAGTTCCGTTATTGCAGGGAGGAAAAAGCATGGGCGGAAGAATATGCGCAGAAGGTGTTTGGAGAAGAAACCTATTATCTGCGGGCTTTCCGGGGAATTCTGGAACAGGACGATGTGACGGTCTATTCGGCGGAGGTGGCAGAAGCCATCGATATGCCTGCGGTAGGAATGGTGTTCGTCGCGGTCAGGGGGAATCAGCCGATTGCATACATGAGCGTGG
>JBNMJR010000028.1:0-16959 GCA_050873925.1 Acetatifactor sp. | reverse complement strand
TATCAGAATAACTCCTTTCTTGGGTACATGGTTTATAGTTTCTAGACAACTCTATTATACCATATCCGGTGAGGAGTTATTTTAATTTGACAACAAAAAATGCTGTATTTATGTGGCTTGTTGCGTTTTGCAAACGCCTATATGAGGTAAAATTGAGAGGAAAGCACGGCTGTCTGGCATACCGGACCGATTTTCACAGTTCCAAGAGAACACAGCTTGGTTTTGCCTTAACCGATATCTCCAAGAATCTTCCCGGAGCATTTTTCATTTACCGGGCTAACAAAGAAGATGAACGAATTCTGTATGCCAATCAGGAAATGATCCGACTGACAGGATGCACGGATCTGGATGACTTTTTGCAGTTTACTCAGCGAAAATTCAGCAATCTGGTACATCCCGAAGACCTGCACCAAGTGGAAGAGAGCATCTGGCACCAGATAGAATCCCGTATAAACGGATACAATGATTATGTCAAATACCGTCTCGCTACCAAGGACGGTGGTTACAAGACCGTTTTGGATTACGGCCGCATCGTGGAGAGCGAACATTATGGTTCCGTCTTCTATGTATTGGTAGTGGATTATGAATTTATCAAAACACATTACGATAATTGATCAAAAAAATGAAAGAATAGTAAAAATTCCTCCGGGGCATACTGATTCCGGAGGAATTTTTATATGAAAGATCAGATCAAATCTTACTTACAACGCTTAAATAAAGGTGAAGCCCTGGAAAGTGTCCAGGCGGATTTCGTCCGGGAATGCAAGGATGTGGATCCTGCAGAAATCATGCAGGCTGAACAGGAGTTGCTGCGGGAAGGCACTTCCATCGGGGAATTGCAAAGGCTTTGCGATGTACATTCCGCTCTGTTCCATGGTTCCACTACGGAGGAGAAAATTGCCAATGCAGAAAACATGAAAGACAAGCGGCTCTCTGCCGCTGCCGCTCTGATCCAGATCTCCGGTCATCCCCTGCAGACCTTCACTCTGGAAAATGCCGCATTGGAAAAACTGACAGACCGTGCGGAACAGGCACTGGAAAATGGAACGATCGAGGACAGTTTGTTAGACGAGCTGCGACAGATTGCTATCCACTACGCCAAGAAGGGAGACTTACTTTATCCACATTTGAATGTGCAATACGGGATCAGCGGCCCCTCTGCGGTCATGTGGACGGTGGATGATGAGATCCGGGATGAGCTGAACGCTCTGGCAAAACAAAAAGGGCAAAAGGAGACCGATGCGTGGAAGCAACGTCTGAAAGCCGTGCTGACCCGCATGGAAGAAATGATCTACAAGGAATCCAACATTCTCTTCCCCAACTGTGCACTGAATTTTTCTGAGGAAGAATGGTATCACATCTATCGGGATGCCAAAGATTATGCGGAATGCTTCGGGATCCGGGGAGACATCTGGGAAGCGGCAGAAACACATCTGTCTGACAATGCTGCCGCAGCAAACAGCATGTCTGCAGAACATGCCTTTGCGGGCGGTGAGACCGGGATCCATCTCCCCGGCGGCAGTCTGACCCTGTCACAGCTGACCGCCATGCTGAACACGATCCCTCTGGAGATCTCCTTCGTGGATATCGATAATGTCAACCGTTATTTCAATGAGGGTCCCAAGGTATTCAAGCGTCCCGGCATGGCACTGGGCCGGGAAGTCTTTACCTGTCACCCGCCTAAAATCGAACAGAAAGTACGCCGGATCATCGAAGAATTCCGTACCGGAACGTTAGATCAGGTGCCGGTCTGGATGGACAAGGGCGAACGGACTTTCTTAGTGACCTACTATGCTGTCCGGGATAAAAACGAACAGTATTTGGGAACGCTGGAACTGGTGCAGGACATGGAATTCGCAAAAGAGCACTTCCGTTAAGGAAATGCTCTTTTTATCTCTTCCTGTGCCTCTTCCACATAGAGCTGTGCATTCTCCAGATTCCACCGGATCTCTTCTTCGGTAACCTCCCGTTTTACTTTCCCGGGATTGCCGATAACCAGTGAATTATCCGGAATCTCCACATTCTGTGTCACCAGCGCTCCGGCACCGATGATACAGTTTTTCCCGATCTTACAACCGTTCATCAGAATAGCGCCCATACCGATCATGGTATTGTCACCAATCTTACAGCCATGGACAATGGCACCGTGCCCTACGGTCACATGATCCCCGATCTCTACCGGATACCCACTACCCAGATGCACTACCGCATTGTCCTGAATATTGCTCTCTTTTCCGATGACGATGGGAGCCCGGTCGCCCCGGACCACCGCATTATACCAGATGCCGCTGTTTTCCCCAATCGTCACATCCCCCAGCACCACCGCACCGGGCGCTATAAATACTGTCTCATGGATCTGCATAATATCACTCTTTCCAATGTAATCTGTGAAGTTCTCCATCCCTCTGCATGCTTTCGAATCCCTGTTGTCTCAGGGCCTCGTAGAGCACAATGGCTACGGAATTGGACAGGTTCAGGGAACGGATCTCGGGAAGCATGGGAATACGGATACAGGTCTCTTCATGCTCTACGAGGATCTCTTCGGGAATTCCGGCACTCTCCTTGCCAAACATGATATAATCATCCGGGCCGAACTTCACATCAGTGTAGGTCTGGTGTGCTTTTGTAGTAGCCATCCAGATCTTTGCTCCGGGGTGCAGTTCCTGGAATTCCTGAAAATTCATATATCTGGTAACATCCAGGTGCTGCCAGTAATCCATACCGGCTCTCTTGATCTCTTTTTCATTCAGGCGGAAGCCCAGAGGCTCGATCAGATGCAGGCTGGTGCCGGTAGCCACGCAGGTCCTTCCGATATTTCCGGTGTTGGCCGGAATTTCCGGCTGATGTAGTATAATATGCATAATTTATCCTCTACAGCATAGTAACTATCCGGCACCACTTACAGACTGTGGTTCTGAATAGTTACTTAAAATGCTTATTTATTATTTTGTTCTGCTCTCAGTTTTTCTACAAAGTGTCCCAGTCTGCCGATGGCGATCTTCAGCTTCTCCAGAGAGTACGCATAGGAGATTCTCAGATATCCTTCACCACTGTCACCGAATGCAGTTCCGGGTACAGCCGCTACCTTTTCCTCTTCCAGGAAACGGGTGGCGAATTCTTCACTGGTCATGCCGAATTCCTTGATGCAGGGGAATACATAGAATGCACCATAGGGTTCGAAACATTCCAGTCCCATCTCACGGAACGCATTCATCAGGAAACGTCTTCTCTGGTTATAGGCCGTGCGCATTTCCTCGATATCGGAATCTCCGTTTTTCAATGCTTCCACTGCCGCATACTGGCTGGTGGTAGGTGCACACATGATGGCAAACTGATGGATCTTCGTCATCTGCTGGATGATGGCGGCCGGTCCACAACAATACCCCAGTCTCCAACCGGTCATGGCATAAGCCTTGGAGAAACCGTTGATATAAATGGTACGCTCCTTCATGCCGGGCAGGCTGATGATGGACACATGTTTCTCCTTATAAGTAAGCTCGGAATAGATCTCATCAGACATAACAAAGATGTCATGTTCCTCGATAACTTTCGCAATGGCTTCCAGATCGGACTTCTCCATAATGGCACCGGTAGGGTTGTTCGGGAAAGGAAGGATCAGCACTTTCGTTTTCTCCGTGATTGCGGCTTCCAGTTCCTCTGCAGTCAGGCGGAACTCATTCTCCGCTTTCAGGTCAATGATCACCGGCTTTGCCCCCGCCAGAATGGCACAAGGCTCATAGGACACATAACTGGGCTGGGGAATCAACACTTCATCCCCCGGATTACACATGGCACGCAATCCGATGTCGATAGCCTCGGAACCACCTACCGTTACCAGCACTTCATGCTGCCAGTCGTAGGTTACTCCCTGTTTTCTCCGAATCGTATTGCAGATCTCCTGACGCAGATCCTTCAGACCTGCATTGGAAGTATAAAAGGTTCTTCCCTTTTCCAGGGAATAGATGCCCTCGTCACGGATGTGCCAGGGAGTATCGAAATCCGGTTCTCCCACACCCAGAGAGATTGCATCCTGCATCTCACTTACAATGTCAAAAAATTTGCGGATACCCGATGGTTTGATATCCACTACTTTATCAGCTAATGGATTTCTCATGGGGTAATCATCTCTCTTTCATCGTCTTTTTTCACAGCAAATGCAGTTCCGTGGTCCTTATATTTTTTCAGGATAAAATGTGTTGCTGTGCTTAATACAGAGTCCAGTGTGGACAGCTTATCGGATACAAAATTGGATACTTCACGCAGGGTCTTGCCTTCCAGAATGACCATGAGGTCATATGCTCCGGACATCAGATATACGCTGCGTACCTCGGGATATTTGTAGATACGCTCGGCAATGCTGTCAAATCCCTGTCCTCTCTGGGGAGTCACGCGTACCTCGATCAGTGCGCTTACTTTCTCAATATCCGTTTTCTCCCAGTTGATCAGTGTATGATAGCCGCAGATAACACCTTCTGCCTCCAGTGCAGCCATTTCATTTACCACATCAATCTCTTCCACACCCAGGATCACTGCCAGTTCCTTTAGATCGATCCTGCTGTTCTTCTCTATGATCGCTAATAATTCTTCTCTCATGCCAATATCTCCTTTTATTCTGCTTCTTTATAAATCTCATCTCTCTGGGGACGATCCATATAGCGGGTCTCATCCTCGTTCAGGATCAGACGGTCATTGCTGTCGGTGAATCTTCCTACGATCGTTGCGGGAATTCCTTCTGCCTGCAGTGCTTCCACCACTGCGGTTCCCTCGGGGCTTGCGATGATGAGGCTTCCGCCGGATCGCAGCTCATAGGGATTCACATTGCAGTATTCACAGACTTCCACCGTCTCCTGTCTGAGAGGAAGTTTCTTCATATCTATTGTCAGTCCAACACCTGCACCTTCTGCCATCTCCCACAGGCCGGCGAAAATGCCGCCCTCGGAAGCATCATGCATGGTACAACCGCCGGACTTCACGGCGGTAGCGGCCTCCGGCAAAATAGAATAGTACCGGTCAAACGCCGCAGCTTCTTCCACCAGATATGCCGGATATCTTGTCAGAAGACCCTCCTGGTTCCGGGCCGCCAGATCCGCAGTGCCTTCCAGGCCGATCCACTTGGTAATGATAATATCCTGTCCCGCCAGCTTCTTCCGCGCATCCGTCTGTACCGCTCCGGTCTTGCGGATTCCGTATCCGGTCACCGTGGTCAGTGGCTGCCGTACCGCGGAACTTACTCTGGTCTGGCCTCCGATGATCTGCATGTTTAACTCTGCAGCAATGTCTTCCGCTTCCGCCATCAGTGCTTTCAGTTCCGGTTCTTCCACACTTTCCGGCAGGAAGATCACCAGTTCCGCCGCCACAGGCTCCGCACCGGCCGTCGCCAGATTATTGGCACATTTCTGGACAATACGACGCATGGGCATCACGGAAGGATCTTCTCTTTCCGCTTCCGCCAGATCATTCTCACAGCAAAGCTCCACTACCCCCTCCTGAACACAGGTCACCAGCTGACCTTCCGAAAAAGGCTCAAAAATAGCGCAGTCTGCCCCCAGACCTGCGCTATTTGCTATTTCCGACCTTTTATTCTTCAGTTGTCTGAGAACGGAACGTTTTAATACGTTCACGGGTACTTTGCCGCTCTTCATTATGTCACCTTTAGTCGTCTACGATTTCTGTCTGTTGTGCAGCCGCTGCTGCTCTTGCGTTCAATGCTGCTGCCACATTTTTCACATGATCAATATTGGCTGTGCTGATGGCTGCCATGATCTCTTCATATGCCTGAGGATCGGAGGTTGCCGTTCCCACGGTGGCACTGCGGGGCACCATCTTGTAGCTGCTGCTGTTGACCTGCTCTCTGCTGACCTCTACCCCGTTTTCCAACGTGATCTTCCACAGTCTTGCCTTATAGCCGATATGTGCACTCTCAGTCACAATATAACCGATGGGCTGACCGGCATCCGCATAGATCTGATCCGCAGGAGGAGTGATGGTTTCCAGTACTTCACTTTCATAACGGACCGAATGTCCGGCATCTCTGGTCTCTTTGCCATAGATGTTGAAAGTGATCTGCTTGTCATGAGTATAACCTTCAATATAAATCGGGTAATCCGTATTATTTACAAATTTAAAATCTTTACCAGAGCTCTCTGCGATGGCTGCATCTGCGGAAGGATCCACATAGCCTACGATCATAGAGTGGTTGTATCGCTCTGTTACCTCAAGCTCCGCCCGTAATACCGCATTGTATAATGTCGTAGACACCTGGCAGATACCACCGCCCAGACTATCCACTACTTTACCACTGACATAAGAACCTGCCATGTAATAACCGTTCGCCTCGGAAAAAGGTGACACAGTCTTGTAAGTGGAAAATTCTTCTCCGGGATATAATGTCGTACCGTTGATCAGACTGCAACCATTGGCAACGTTGGCACTTCTGGCGGAACCGGAAGTCTTATATGCTGTAGTAAAGCTTCCCAGAACATCTGTGACCTGTGCCAGTTCTTCGGCACTGCCCTTCGGCTCGGCTACCACAATTTCCAGAGGAATGCTGCAAGCCTCATGGTCCCATTCTTCCGTCAGGTAATCATATACGGCATCAATGGACTTCTCCACATCCAGCACATAGCCGGTCTGGCCTTCCACTACTGTGAACTTGCCACCCTCTCTCTTCAGAGAGACATTGATAGCTTCCTGATCATATTTGGTGCATCTGGTCAGCAGGTCATTGATGGCCTGTAAATCAAAGTCCAGTTCAATGGGATATACATAATTCTCATGTTTCAGATCCATCAGGATCTTGTAACGCTCAATCACATTTCCGTGGGTTCCCAGCTCCAGTGCATCCTGCACCAGTTCCGGATTCTTCCAGGTCACACCCAGATCCCCGGCGGTGGTGGTCACCTGATGATCGTTGGCCGCGATCAGTGTGATCTCTACTTCATTCAGGCTCTCCACATGCTCCTCGATGGCTGCAGTGGCTTCTTCCGCCGTCATTCCGGACAACTCCACATCCCCGGCATAGATTCCTGTCTTGATGGTGTCCTCTGTCTTCGCCTGCACTGTCATGCCGAACAGTAATGTCAGAGTCAGCAGCAAAACACCCTGGATTCCCTTACGATATATTTTTCTCATAATACTCCTCTGACCCTCTTTTCCGGGTCCCATCTACGATCCCGACTACAGTTGAATTAGTAGAAAATAGATGTTATAGTAGGTACGATCATAGCGATTACAAGCAGCACGATAATGGCTGCAGAGATCCGCTGTTTTGTCTTTTTATTATTCATATTAAACATGGCTTAACCTCCATAAAATCATCATGAAATGGCTTCTGTTTCTGAAAGGATATTATATATGAGTTTAAAGTTTTTGGCAAGTTTAATCATCTTCATCATCTTCGTATACAGTATCATTGTTGTGGCACAGACGACCCGACGTCAGAAAGCTCTTGCCGAAAAAGAAGAGCAGGAATTCTGGGATCGGGAAAAAAGAGCCAACTCCGTCCGCAAAAAATCCCTCGACGGTCTGGATTATGTAAAGATTCCTCTGGACAGGCTTCCCATGAACGCTCTGCCGGAAGATGAAAAAGCCCGGGAATACAAGGAACTTTTGACTTATCTGTCCACACAGCCCATTGTGAATCTCACCGGCTTCACCAACACCGATCTGAAGCTGGAATACGGTACTGCCAATATCACACCGCTGTCTCAGTATGATCAGAATTATACCGCACTGGTGCGCACCCTGCAGCAATGGGCAGAGCTTCTGCTGAATGCAGATCTCACCGAAGAGGCCGAAACTGTTCTGGCCTATGCTGTTTCTATCGGCACGGACGTCAGCCATACTTACTATGCTCTGGCAAAAATTTATGCAGACCGGGCAGAATATGACAAAATTGCCGATCTGGTCCGTCAGGCGGAAGGTTTACGTTCCGCTCTGCGGGGATCTATCGTCCGTACTTTGCAAGAATCTTATCCACAAGCCTCCCGGCCTCACTGCGGGTAAGCTTTTCCACATCGACCTCCAAGGTTATCTTATGCTGCTCCAGCAGACGATATAACCGTTCTTTTTGCGGTTTCGTGGCCGGAGTATCTCTTTTTACCTGAAAATGTAATGGCTTGGGCTCGAACTCCTCCTGATAAAATAATTCTGTCAGCTTCCGGAACAGCTGATCCGTTGCTTTCGCATCCTCCAGCGCCCTGTGGGCATGGTGGGGAATCTCATAGTACCGGCACAAATATTCCAGATTGCGATGAGGCAGCTCCGGCAGATATTTCCGGGCAATCTGCAAAGTGTCCACCGCAGATCTCTCAAAAGTCAGCTTTCTGTCTACCGCAGCTTTTTTTAAAAATGAGTAATCAAATAAAATACGATGCCCCAACAGCGGAAGTTCTCCCATAAATTCCAACAACTCCGGGAACACTTCGTCCAGTTCCGGCGCCTGTGCAAGGTCTTCCTCCCGGATCCCCGTCAGTTCCGTGATCCGTTCTTCCAGTTTTCTGCCCGGATTCACAAAAGTGGAAAATTCTCCTGTGATTTCACCATGTTCCACGCGAATCGCCCCAATCTCTATGATCCGGTCACGCTTAGGGTTCAGCCCGGTGGTCTCCAGGTCTATACTGACATATGTGTCATACATGTTGTTCTCCATTCTGTCATTGCATTATCTCTGTACCGGCTTCCCGATCTCCTGTACCTTAGCTTCATAATTCAGCGGGTTCCGCTCCTGATAATCAAACAGCACATAATGAGGTTCCGGATACCGGAACGGTTCCATATGCGTCATTCTGCTTAACTGCTTCCAGTCATACTCCGCATAGGCCGGAAGATAACGGCGCTCCTGTTCCTCTGTCTGATAAAAACGACGGATATCCTGTTTTTCCTCTTCCGTGATCTCTGTGGCAAAGGCCGGTCTGCTCTTCAAATTCTCCCGCAGATACATATCATAGGTCAGAAGTTCCCGGTAAATCTCACGGTTTTTCGGGTCTTTCAGAGCCGCGAATTCCAATAATATCTGATACCGGTAGGCTCTGGCAGGACTGTTGGTAAAATATCCCTGCTCCTGATAATAATCCGCAAGTGCCTCGTACATGGCAAACGGCCCGGGAAATGCTTTTTCCAGAACCGGCAGGGTATGGGTGAACTGTCCGCTGTTGTAATACAGTTCCACCATTTCTTCGATCCGTTTCAGCCGCCGGATCTCTCCGTAGCTGATCCAGTTGGTATACAGCACTTCATAAGGAGGCTGCTCCAGATAACGGATGCCGTATTTTTCTGCATTGTCATGCATATCAGAACCTTTTAATACTTTCAGGAAGCCCATTTGCAGCTGTTCCGGCTGCATCCCGTAGACCCGGTCAAAAGATCTGCCAAAGCTTGCGTAATCCTCATAGGGCAGTCCTGCGATCAGATCCAGATGCTGATGGATATTCTGTCCTCTGTGAATTGCCGCCACGATTTTTTCCAGTTTGTCCACATCCATGACCCGGTGAATTGCCCGGATAGTCTCCGGGTTTGTAGACTGCACGCCGATCTCCAGCTGTGCCAGTCCCGGACGGAAACGGTTCAGCAGTGCGATCTCTTCTTCCCGCAAAATATCGGCGGAAATCTCGAAATGGAAATTGGTGACACCATTGTCATGTTCGTAAATATACTGCCAGATCTCCATGGCATGTTTGTGGTCACAGTTAAAAGTACGGTCGATAAACTTCACCTGTTTCACATTCTGGTCCAGGAAAAACTGAAGTTCTCTCTTTACGACACTTATGTCACGTAGTCTTACCTTCTTATCTATGGAGGACAGACAATAGCTGCACCGGTAAGGGCAGCCTCTGCTGGTCTCATAATAAATGATGCGGTTCGTAAAGGGCTCCATATCTTCATAGAGGAATGGAAGTGTTGTCAGATCCGTCAGATCTCTGGGTGCCGTATAGCCGGAGGCAAGACACAATCCCGGAATCTCCCCAAAGCGCTCTGCCACAGACTTTCCTGCAACCATCCGGCCTGCTGCCTCCCGCAGATATTGTTCCAGTACTTCCCGGAAGGTGACTTCTCCTTCTCCTACCATGATTCCTGTGACCTGGGGGAACTCCGTAAGCAGTCCCGGCCCGTCATAGGTGACCTCCGGACCGCCCAGCCAGATTTCGGTATCCGGCAGGATCTTCGGCAGTTCCGTCAGGATCTCCCGGATCAGTTTCCAGTTCCAGATATAACAGGAAAAACCGATCACCTCCGGCTGATGCTTCCAGATACCTTCCAGAATGCTTTCCAGAGATTCATTGATGGTGAACTCCGCCAGTTCCACATGGGGCTGTAGTTTTTCTCCCACACAGGCCCGCAGGCTGTAAATGGCAGGATTGGAATGTATGAATTTTGCATTAATAGCTGTTAATAAGAATTTCATGGAATTATTATACTAAGAAAAAGGAACTGTGTCACCACAATTCCTTTTCTTCGCAACAAATATACAACAAACATTCAGTCCATACCCCATCGCCGGTTCTGTCATTCTATGGCTGAACTATTATTACAGGCTCTTTACAAAACGATCGAAAGCCTTCTGGCCTTCCTCGGTTCTCTTGTAGACACCGGCATCTTCCAATACCTGCATGAATACCAGACCGATCTCTTTCTCCACAATGCCGTCGATATTCTCTGCGGTGATGGCATCGTATTTCGGGCGGAACTCGTCTACCCAGTCTGCATGCTTTGCCAGTTCCTCATCGGCTCTTAAATCCTTACCGGCGAGAATTGCTTCCTTCAGATGCGCCATCTCACCCTTCAGTCGGGCAGGCAGTACTGCCAGACCCATCACTTCGATCAGACCAATGTTCTCTTTTTTGATATGATGCAGCTTTGCATGCGGATGATATACACCCAGAGGATGTTCCTCGGTGGTGATATTGTTACGCAGCACCAGATCCAGTTCGAACTTGTCTCCGCGCTTTCTGGCAATGGGCGTGATGGTGTTATGAGGCTCATTGTCGGTATAGGCATAGATAAATGCCTCTTCATCCGTATATTCTCTCCACTTGTTCAGGATCACGTCTGCCAGGGCGATAATACGGTCGGTATCCGTGCCACTGAGACGGATGACGGACATGGGCCATGCTACAATACCGGCATCCACATCTTCATAACCGGCTACAGAAAAAGTTCTCTCTACCGGTGCCTTGGCCATGGCGAACTCATAATGACCACCCTGGAAATGATCGTGGCTTAAGATAGAACCGCCTACGATGGGCAGATCCGCATTGGAACCCACAAAATAATGAGGGAACTGCTTTACGAAATCAAACAGCTTGCAGAAGGTCGCATGCTCAATCTTCATAGGTACATGCTGAGAGTTAAATACGATGCAGTGCTCATTGTAATATACATAGGGAGAATACTGGAATCCCCACTGACTGCCATTGATGGTTACCGGAATAATGCGATGATTCTGGCGGGCAGGATGATTCACACGACCTGCATAACCCTCATTCTCACGGCACAGCAGGCATTTCGGATAACCGGACTGTTTTGCCAGCTTCGCTGCAGCGATGGCCTTGGGGTCCTTCTCGGGCTTGGACAGGTTGATGGTAATGTCCAGATCGCCGTATTTGGTAGGTGTCACCCATTTCATATCCTTGCAGATACGGTAGCGGCGGATATAATCGGAATCTCTGCTTAATTTATAATAATAGTCGGTAGCTGCTTCGGGAGATACCTGTTCGTTCAGCTCATGGAAATGACGGATCACTTCACTGGGTCTGGGCATCAGCATACCCATGATCTTCGTATCGAAAAGATCGCGGTATACCACACTGTTCTCCTTCAGAATGCCTTTTTCGTAAGCATAGTCCAGCATGCCCTTCAGAACCTCTTCCAGTTCATCCTCACGCATAGTCACATTATCGCGTTCTTCCAGTTCATCCAGTTCAAACAGCTCCAACAGACGGTTGGTCGTATAGATCACATCTTCCTCCGGAACCAGTCCTGTCTGTACTCCGTAGGATACCAATTTGCGAATTAATACCTGAATATCCATGTTTTCTCCATTCTGCCGCCGGACCATTCGGACAGTTTCCGCGGCACTCACTTTCTGTTTGTGTAGGACCTTACTTTTCTTACAGGGTCTGAGGGCCGTCACCGATCTCTACTACATAGAAATCAGCTGCATAACCGATCTTTTCCTTGTATGCCTTACCTACCTGATCGATAAAGGTATCAATAGCCTCATCTTTTACGATGCTTACGGTGCATCCGCCGAAACCAGCACCGGTCATACGGGAACCGATGACACCTTCTACCTTCCATGCTTCCTCTACCAGAGTATCCAGCTCGATACCGGTTACTTCATAATCATCCCGCAGGGATACATGGGATGCATTCATCAGCTCACCGAACAGCTTCACATCATTATTCTTCAGAGCTTCTACCGCACGAATGGTTCTCTGATTTTCATATACCGCATGTTTTGCGCGCTTTCTGCGGACATCACTCTTGATAATAGCTCTGAACTTCTCGAAAGTCTCCTCATCCAGATCTCCCAGAGTCTTGATCTTCACTACCTGCTGCAGTTCTGCCAGTGCAGTCTCACACTCGCTGCGGCGCTCATTGTACTTGGAATCTCCCAGGCCTCTCTTTTTATTGCTGCATGCGATAACGATTTTTGCATTTTCCAGATGGATGGGTGCATACTCATACTCCAGAGTTGCCGTATCCAGGAAAATAGCATTATCCTTTTTGCCCATGGCAATGGCAAACTGATCCATGATACCACAGTTTACCTTGTTGTATTTGTTCTCGGAGAACTGTCCGATCAGGGCCAGATCCTGATTGGTCACATCAAATCCGAAGAAATCTCTCAAAATATAGCCGGTCAGCACTTCTACGGAAGCGGAAGAGGAAAGTCCGGAACCGTTGGGGATATTACCGTTCAGCAGCAGATCCATACCGGAAGTCACTTTCATGCCCTTTTCACCGAATGCCCAGATCACTCCCTTGGGATAATTGGTCCAACCTGCTTCCTTGCTGGGTACCAGATCATCCAGAGAAGATTCGATCACTCCCAGATGTGCGAAATTCATGGAATAGAAACGCAGCTTGTTATCGTTTCTCTTTCTTGCCACGCCATAGGTACCGATGGTCAGTGCGCAGGGAAATACGTGTCCGCCGTTATAGTCGGTATGTTCACCGATCAGATTCACACGTCCCGGTGCAAAATAAGCCCTGGCACCCTCTGCATCTCCAAATACTTCTGCGAAAGTCTTCAGAATTGTCTCTTTCATTTCCATTTTTCCACTCCTGTCTGCTTACTGTGTAAGCCCCTTACATTTATGTTTTCATTTGTTGCGCTCCGGCGGGATGCCGGACAGCGAATTCTCATACTCTATGTTTTCATCATAATAGAAAAAAACGTTTTTTTCTATCTACTTATGTTTTCTGAATCTGTCGAAATGTTAAAACTACAAACCATGCAAAGACAAAAAGAAAGATACACCGTGGGAGCTTGCTCACAAAGGCGTATCTTTCTTTTTGGATTTATACGGCGACAGCCTTATTTCTCTTCCTTATTCCCAAACAGCTTTTCTGCTGCTCCGGCTGCACCCATAATGCCATTTACGGTAGGGTTCTTCAGTGCACCGGCTACCATGTTCACCTGGGTAGCGGCATCGGTAGCTGCCAAGAGGCTGTTACGATACTCTTCATTAACTTCATGTGTGGAAGCATACTCAATGTAACTTGCCAGCATATCGAAATCCTTGTTGCTGTCATATACAACAGCAATTACCACATACAAAACCACACAGGCAACACCTAATACAACAAATACAACATTTTTCAGTATACCGCCCAAAGCTACGAATACAAGAGTTCCGATCACGCTCAAGGTTACCAGAAGCTCAGATACAGCGGCGTCCTTCACGGATTTTACCAGAAAGGTCTTGCCATCCTGTAACAGCAGGGATACACCATCATAATAAGTCTCTTTGGTCATCTCGCCGTATTTTGCAAACAGATAACCCTCTAACAACAGGTTGATTCTTCTGTAAGCCTTTTTGATCATACTCTGCGCAATACCGGATACGGACTTCAGTCCCGGAATCTTCTCCAGCATTGCTGCCGCGGTAAAAATACCCTGACACAAATGATATAAAATATGAGAAAACTCTCTGGTCTGGCTCTTCAATGCGGACAGGCTTCCACCCTGCTTCTTTACCAGCTCAATACCGGCATTTACCACATCTTCAGGCATCTCTTCCCCCATCAGTGCTTTTGCTGTCATAACACGCTTTGCATACTCGGTATAGCCGTCTACCCAGCTGAGGATCACCAATCCTGCGAAAAATGCTACCACACCCAGCAAAGTCAATACGGAGATCTGTGTCATCAGTCCGATGGCTGCCACAACAACACCCGCTGCCATTACTCCGTAATAAATTCCCAGTCGCTGGTTGAATTTCTTCTGTACTGCTTTTGCTTTCTCTCTGTTATTCATTTTCTTTTCCCTCCATAAGTTGCGGTCTTATTCTATGGCCACACACTACTTTAGTATAACTTTACTGTCGTAAATTGTCAATATTCAGAACATTTTTATACAGTGTTAAAAGTATATCATGCCTTTTATAGCAAAAAAGCCATCTCTATATCTAAAACGATATAGAAATGGCTCTTCTAAATTCTCTGAATACAATTTTCAGGTCAAATCCTGTTATTCTGCGCTCTGCTTCCGATACTGTACCGGGGTCATGTCATATGCCTTTTTGAACAGGCGGTTAAAGTGCTCCACATTCTCGTATCCAACATTGGCCGCAATGGTCTCCACCGTCTGATTGGTCTCCTTTAAGAGCATTCTTGCCTTTTTCATGCGCTCTTCCCGAACGACTTCCTGGAAAGTCATGCCGGCCTTTTCCTTAATGTACTTGGACAGGTAAGGCTTGGAAAGATGGAAAGTATCTACCAGCATATCCAGTGTCACATCCACATAGTTCTTCTGGATGAAGCTGATGATCTCCACGATCCGCTCCTCTCTGCCGGAAGTGATATGCTGCTCTGCTGCCAGCTTGTTCACAGCGGACACCAGTGCGGCGATGGAACTCTTGATAATATCTTCATCCACGCCGACACCCCAGTAGAATTTACCGTCATGGACGATACCTACATAGGTGGCAGCCTTGGAATTGGAACCTCTGGAAATCGCATGCTCTTCGTATACAGACAACTCGTAGGTAATGCCGAAGTATGTCTTGATGGCATTGCTGACTGCGTCCAGACGTCCGTTACCCATGGTAGTGATGGCTCTGGAAGCTCCACCCTGCTCGATGGTCACCTCTGCCTGAATGCCGTTCTCCTGTTTGAAGTGGCACTCCGAAATGTTGAAGATGCTGCGGGGATAAATATAATTTTCCTCAAAGATCGCATAGATCTCCTTGGGAAGTAACTCCTGATGACGTCTGTCGGAAATACCTTTTACAAGGTAACCAACCTCTTCCTTCATAGCTGCGGGCAAAGAGAAGCCAAACTGCTGCTTCAATACGAACGCTACGCCACCCTTACCGGATACACTGTTGATACGGATAACATCGGATTCGTACTCTCTTCCCACATCCGCAGGATCGATGGGCAGATAAGGAATATCCCAGCGCTTGCCGGTCTTGCCTTCCTTCTGCCATGCCATACCTTTGCTGATGGCATCCTGATGAGAGCCGGAGAATGCGGTAAATACCAGATCTCCCGCATAGGGAACTCTCTCATGTACCTTCATGCCGGTAAAGTTCTCATAGGCTTCGCGGATCTCCATGATATGGGAGAAATCCAGTCCGCTGTCCACGCCGTGGCACATCATATTCAGTGCAACGGTTACCAGATCCACGTTACCGGTACGCTCGCCGTTACCGAACAAAGTACCTTCCACGCGGTCTGCTCCGGCCAGTACACCGAACTCCGCATCACTGATGCCACAGCCTCTGTCGTTGTGAGGATGTACGCTGAGTACTACATTGTCACGATATTTCAAATGCTTGTGCATATATTCTACCTGACAGGCAAATACATGGGGCATTGCCACCTGTACGGTGGTGGGCAGATTGATGATGGCCTTGCGGTCAGCCGTGGGCTTCCATACATCCAGTACTGCATTGCAGACTTCCAGTGCATAATCCACCTCGGTCTGAGAAAAGCTCTCAGGACTGTACTCAAAAGTAAAGTTACCTTCGGTCTCGTCTGCCAGATTCTTTAACATCTGGGCGCCATCTACTGCCAGCTTCTTGATGGCTTCCTTATCCTTCTTAAATACCTGCTCTCTCTGCTCTACGGAAGTGGAATTATACAGGTGAATCACTGCGTGAGGCGCACCTTTGACTGCCTCAAAGGTCTTGCGGATGATATGCTCTCTCGCCTGGGTCAGTACCTGAATGGTCACATCACTCGGAATCATGTCTCGCTCGATCAGGGCACGGATAAAATTGTACTCGGTATCAGAGGAAGCGGGAAAACCAACCTCAATCTCCTTGAAACCGATCTTTACCAACAATTTGAAGAATTCCAGCTTATCTTCCAGGCTCATGGGATCGATCAATGCCTGGTTGCCGTCTCTCAAGTCAACGCTGCACCAGATGGGGGGCTTGGTAATGCTGTCCTTCTTCACCCAGTCGTAGGTCACCTCGGGGGGCATAAAATAAGTTTTCTGATATTTTGCTGCAATGTCTGCGCTGTTCATGGGAATCCTCCTGCCATATGATTACTTTTTATTTTCGAAACCTGTTGTTTTTATTATTTTCACTTATCTGATTGCACTATCTTAACACTCATAATTTCTGTAAGCAAGTTATGTTCTTATCTTGTTAATTGATGTATTTTAATATGACATTTTTGTCAGATACTTACAAATCCATGAAAAAGGCTATTTTATTCTTCATTTATCTCGTTTTATTATTTGATTAAAAATCTTAATTCTATATATCATTTTTTGTTATA
>JBNMJR010000027.1:0-17267 GCA_050873925.1 Acetatifactor sp. | reverse complement strand
GTGTATAGGTTTTGTATTTTTTCTTTGCCTCCCCGGTCAGGTTCTCCAATATATTTTTATAGGTCACATAGCTTCCGCCCTCATTGATCTTCAGAATTTCTTTGGCAAGATATGTCTTCAGACCGGTGACATTTGCCCTCCCGGTAGCCGTGCCGGACAGGGCACGAATGACCATATCCTCTCTCAGAAAATGAAAAGGCCCCTGGTTCTCTGTCTTATCCTCTGTCACATAGTGATCAATGATCTCACCCAGATAGTTTAATTCTTCCGCCGAATTTTGCATAAGCCGCTCCTTTTCCAACACTGGTATTTTATTGCGTTTATTATAACACACACTTACCAAAAGTTCATGAAAAGCGAAAGGTTCTCCGGATCGTTCTTTTCTTTCGCCAGATACAGCAGTTCCCTGAGCACGCTCTCCGGGAAAAAATCCTTTTCATGCAGGAACACTATCTCGGCCTCATCCAGATAACACAGCCACTGGTAAAAATTTTCTACATGGATATCTTTTATGATCTCTGCGGTCTCTCCGGTCAGGCAAAAAGTCTCCAAAAGATATTTCAGGATGTGGTAATACTCTCTGGCATTCAGGTGTGTTATCACTGCCTCATCCTGAAAAGCCTGATACAGGCACTCTTTCGGAAGGCTTCGTTCCATGGGAAGCTTCTCACACAGATTCAATATGCCGTCAGCGACAAAATACCGGTTGTCCTTAAAAATATTTTGTAGACAGACAGGAACCGCCTCCGCGCCGTTCCCTTTCATTTTCCGGATCCATTGCAGCAATGCCTCTTCCTCTCTGTCCCATAGTTTCCATTCCGTATCTTCCGGCTTTGCTCCTTTTCGGTTCTCCCGGAATCTGCAAAGCTGTCCATAGACGCTGATGATCGTCTCATTGCAGGCTGCTCTCTCCTCCGGCTTTCCCTCCGTCACTTCCTCCAGAAAGCGGATCCAGCCGATCTGACTCTCCGCCTTCCGCTCTGTCAGTTTTCCCCGGAGCGGCGCTGCAAAGCCAATATTAAAATATTGTCCGGGCAGCAGCTCTCCCCGCTGTTCATGGCACTGCATTTGTATCCGGAGAAAGCTTTTGGCAATTTCCATGATTTCCGTACTTTCTCCCCACCTCAGACAGTCTTGAATAAATTCCCCGATCCCTTCCTCCTGTAACAGCTGTGCCATCACGAATTCCGGCAGGGATCCGGCACATCCCAGCAGCAGTTTTTCCTGTTCCGCGGAATTTCTGCGGATCAGGTAGCGCACTATGGTATCCGTCAGCTGCTGCCAGCATGTTTCCTCCTGTACTTTGGTATTGTAAATGCCTCTGATGATATCCAGCACCTTTTGATCGATCCTGTCGTGTTCTTCACAGAGCAGTTCCAGATACCAGCCCCAGGTAAGCCAGAGTTTTCCCGTTCTGAGGTAGTTTCTCAGCTCCGGCATCGTTTCTGACAGGAACTCACAGTGGGCGGCGATCTCCTCCGCATAAGGTATTTTATCCCGCGGCGACAGCTGTCTTATCTGTTCCTTTGGTTCCTTCGTCTCCAATCCTTAATCTCCCTTCTTTATCCCATTTACTCTTCTGAGGTTGTCCAGATAGGTCCGGTTCTCCGCAACCAGCATACAATTTACAAACCCTTCCGACTTCTGCATCTGAAAAATAAATATCTCCCGCAGAGTTTCCTCAAATCCCGCCTCTTCCAGAAAGGCACAGACGCGGCCCGCCTGGTCTCCGATCTCCAGAATGTGTTCTCTGCGTTCCTCCTCCCGGGAATTCAGTGCAGGCGTATGTTCTGTCTTATGTAATTTTTCTTCGATCAGGTGGTCCGTCTCCTCCCCTATGCCGTATTGTTCCCCCTGCTCTTTCAGCTTCTGACACAGCATCTGCACCAGCTTATACTTTTCCTGATAGGGCTTTCCCCTGTAAAATGTCTTCACCTGTTCCGTATTGTGGCCGCCTAAAATATCCATGACCCAGTCCTTCTTCATCCCTTCCCGTCTGCTCTCATAGAACTGCCAGAAGGCAAAAGAGGTATTCTCATCCTTGATAAACTGCTGGATCAGATCCTGTGTCACCGTCGATCCCATGGACTCCAGCCCGGTGATGGCCCAGGACAGATTCTCCCAACCTCTCGGTGTCACAACACTGTCCCTTCCACTGTCATTTTTCTGACAGATATGGATGTTTACCGGATACAGCCCCAGAAATTCCAGAATTGCCGGATGAAATCCCTGCTTTTCGCCATAGGCAAGGAATTCTCTGGCGGAGAATCCCAGCTTCATAAAACGTACTCTGTCCATGATCGCCATATCAAAACTGCGCACGGTATGATTGTACTCTCTCGGGTTGGAACACAGGATCAGCACCCACCCCTGCGGAAGGGTATGCTGACCGATATTCTTCGTCTGAAGAAATGCCAGCATCGGCGGGACCAGCGATTCTGCCATGCTGGCAAACTCATCGATGAGTAAGATTCCTTCGTTCCATCCCTGCTGCACTTGCGTTTCCACCGCGGCCAGGATCTCCGACGTGGTGTACTTCGTATATTGCTGTCCGTCGCTTTCAAAACGCTCTATGGTGGGCAGTCCCAACACAGTGGTGCGGGAATGGTGTGTGATGGACAGGCTGACGAAACCTATGTTCAGCTCCTCCGCGATCTGTTTTGCCGCTTCCGTCTTGCCGATACCGGGAGCACCCACCCAGTAAAAGGGCAGTCGGTTGACCTCCCGCATACAATAGTTCCCCGCTTCGTCTTTTTTCAGGTAGACCCGGATGCTGTCCGCTGTCGTCTTCTTTGCTTCTTCAATGGTATATGTCTTCATATTTTTCTCTCCTTTTATTTGTTTATCAGAATCTGCCGTACCCATTTGGGTTCCATGCCGCAGGGCTCTTCTTCAATGAAGATCACCGGATATTCCGGCGGCTTCTCCGGGTACTCCCCGCATCCGTCCGTAAAATAGATCAGACAGTCCGGCTCCAGATTCTCTTCCTCCCGCAGCTGTTCGATTCTGTCAAATACCGGCCGGAACGAGGTTCCTCCAAATCCGAACACCGGGTATTGTTTCTCCAGCCGCAGCTGCCCCGCCCACTGAAACCGTTTCTCTCCATGGACTTCCGTATCACATTGCAACAGGATAATATTTTCAAATGTAATCTCACTACTGATCTCCAACAGCATACCCCGCAGTTCCCGGACAAATCTCTCCATAGTCTGTCCGCTGCAGCTTCCGGAAGTATCCAGTGCTATGTACAGGGTTCGTAACATCTTCTGTTCCCGGTCTTCCTCCGGTTCCAACAATGCCACATTTCCATAGGTCTGTATTCCGTAGCAGTAGAGATTCCTGTCAAACCAGTCCATGGATTCCTTCTCGGATTCCCTGTTCTTTATAAATTCTTTCAACAGTTCCAGATAGGTTCTCTTTGCCGGACCGGCGCCTTCGACTTCCGTTTCCGTTTGTCCGCTGCCTGTGCCGTACTCCCGTTTTTTCTCCGTCAGCAGGTCTGCGACCTCACCAAGATTCTTCCCTTCCCCGCCGAAGATTTCCTCTGACCATTCTGCCCACTTTTTGCTGACCCGTACTTTTTGTATCTGCATAAAGCTCTGTGGGAGATTCCAGAATCCGTGATCATCATCCACGCCGAAACCAGATCCGCACAGAGATTTATAAAGTGCCTCTTCCAGCGGTTTTTCCAGTTTTGCCTGTCGGTAGATCTCCCCCAGAGACATTTCCGGCAGTTTCTCTCCCCAGCCCCGCATGAGATCCCTTACTCCCGGCGGCAGCAGCCATTCCGGTCCGTGATTCTTCAGAGAGTATTCTATATACCATGCCTGATAGTCCATAATGCTGTCGATCAGTCTTGCATCTTCGTACATACCCCTTCGGGAAAAGTGCCCCAGAATTCCATGCAGATACAGGTGCATCAGTCTCTTTTCCACCTCGAGAAACTGCCGTCCTTCATAAAAACCCAACAGATACTCCGGCTGGTAAAAAAGACGCTCTCCATCTGTCTCCAGAAAGGTCCGTTCCACCACCGGGGTCGGAACCAGCAGATCCCTAAACGGTGCAAAGAGAGGATATTTCCGGATCAGCTGCCTCCTGGACAGCTGCAGGCATTCTTCTGCCTTGCGGATCTGTTCCTGTGTCTTTTCCTTTCTGGCCGGCTGCCGCAATTCATGTAGTTGTCTGTTTATTCCCATCGCTTTTCTCCCTGCCTTTCTTATTTTTTAAGTTTTTAAAAACCAATTCTGTTTTTCTCTTCCTTGCGTTCTGCCCGCAGTCTCTGTCCTGCCCGAAGGATCTGTTCCGGAGTGACTTTTCCGTCCCGGGAACCTTCCATGGCGTATTCCTCGATGGCAGTCTCCATGAGTTTGCGTACTTCTCTGGCATTGGCGTAATCCGCTCTTTTCCGGATGGCGGCGATATAGTCTTCCATTTGTTCTTTGCATCCGTTTTCCAGCTCCATGCCATAATTTTCTGCCATGTTCTCCAGAATTTCTCCCAATTCTTCCTCCGTATAATCCGGGAAAGATACGATCCGGGCAATTCGTGAGGCGAACCCACTGTCGCAGTGAAGAACCTTTTCCGCTTCCTCCGGATAGGTGGCAAAAATCACCGTGGTCTGCGGGTAAAGCTCCATAAACCGCACGGTTTCCACCACCATTTCCTTCGCATAATTACTGTCATCCAACAGAAAAGAAGCTTCGTCCACGAACAGTACACCTCCTCTGGCTTTATCAAAGGCTTCTTTTACTTTCATGGCAGTGTGTCCCTGATACGCACCGATCAGATCACTACGGGAGGCATCCACAAACCTGCCGTTGCCGATCCCCATTTCACTCATGATCCCCGCATACAATCTTGCCATCCGGGACTTCCCCGTTCCCGGATTCCCGGCAAAAATATAATTGCTGTGCAAAAGTTTTCCCCGGTCTCCCAGCACATGTCTGGCTGCCGCTTTCCGCTCCAGTATTTTCTTCACCGGTTGCAGCCCTACGGTCCTCTCCCATTCTTCCCGCACGGACGGATGGATCTGCGGGTACCGGAGTCGCAGGTCGTCTCCGGACAGCTTTTTTCTGCCGGGAGCGCAATTCTGCATGCATCTCATCAGATGCAGATACAGATCCTGTTCTGTCAGAAGTTCGCCACGATACCCCAGCAGTTCCCGATACATTTGCACCAGGCAGTCATCCTCCGCCAGATAGCCGTACAGCTTCAGATAATCTTTTGCATAAGCCACATAGTCCGCTTCTCCCGGTTCCGGAATCCGCAGCACTTCATATCCTCCCTCGAAGCACAATCTCTTCACAAAGTATTCATAGTTACCTACGGGAGCCAGCATAATGCCGATTCCCGGTGCATCGAATTCCAGAACTTTTTCTACCTCCAGAGTATCCTGTGTCTCCGTGGGCACTTCCAGCAACAGCCACTCCGCATCCTTTCGTTCCCTTTCCTGCGGATCCGCCTGCGGGGAGTCCATGTTCAGTACCAGTTTTCCCAGCTTTATAAAGGAACTGTCTGTCGCCACCGGTACCTGTGTCTCCTTTTCTTCGGTCAGATTCCGGTTGCAGATCAGGATCTTATGCTGTTCTTTCGGTACGCTCCGGCCGTTTCCGGCTTCATTTCCCGTCACTGCATATCCCAACAGAGCTCCCCATTCTTCCGCTTCCTGCGCCCCGAATTTCTCCGGAATTTCCTCCCGGCATCGGCTGTGTGCCAGTCCTTTTGCAAGGATCAGACACGCCTGCCTTGCCAGTGTCGTCCGGTCTGTCAGAAGGATCAGACGATGCTGTTCTCTGTAGGCATAATTGTCTATGTATTTTCTTACTTCCGTCAGATACTCCTTTTCCAGACTCTTCCGGTAGCCTTCCGCATCCGGGAGCAGGATCTGTGCCATCTCATTTTCCTTATTTTTCTGCAGCGTCACTACTGCCGTAATTTCTTCTGCGCTGTAATTTGTTCTCATGGGTATGTCCTCCCTGTACTGAATGTTTTATCATATTTCTGTCCAAAAACCGTCCTCCAGTCTAGGGCTGAAAAAATTTGTACAACAAAAAGACCGGAAAGCACTGTCCTCAGCACTTTCCGGTCTCCCGTTTTCCGAATCAGTCTATTCTATTGTCTTTTATTGCAGCTTATGAATCAGCAGGATCTCGTCATTTACAAATCCTTCCACCACGCCGCGCACTACGGTATTGGTGGCTACCTTGTCTCTATTCTCCGTCACAGGGACCGCTACTTTCACATAGTCTCTCGTGTGACCCAGAAGATATTCCGTTCCGCCGATCTCTTTGGTCTCTTCCAGAAGCACTTCCGCTTCCTGTCCCACATAGTGGGCCCGGAACTGCTTCGACTGTTCCTTCTCCATAGCCAGAAGTTCCGCGCTTCTTGCGGTCTTCACGGGATCCGGTACCTGGTCCGGCATCACGGCCGCTCTGGTTCCGGCCCTCTTGGAATATTTGAAAATATGCATCTCGAAGAACCGGATCCGGTCTAAAAAGCCTACCGTCTGTGCAAATTCTTCCTCGGTCTCTCCGGGGAAGCCCACGATGACATCCGTGGTAATGGCCGGATGATCAAACACCTTGCGGAGCAGCGCCACGCTTTCCGCATATTCTTCGGATGTATATTTACGATTCATACGGCGCAGGGTGGCATCGCAGCCGCTCTGCAGAGACAAATGGAAATGGGGACACAGTTTCGGCAATGCCGCCATTCTGGCTGCGGTCTCTTCCGTGACGATACGGGGTTCCAGGGAGCCGATGCGGATGCGCTCAATGCCCTCAATATCATGGATCCGTTCCAGCAGATCGATCAGCTTGCTGCTGCCGGAATAATCTCTTCTTTCCTCATCTTCTTTTAATACGGAGACACTTTCTCCCCGTTTCCAGGCTTCCTCGTCAAAATCAATACCATAGGAGCTGATGTGGATACCTGTCAGCACGATCTCACGGTAACCCGCTTGTGCCATGCCGGTGATCTCCCGGATGATATCCTCCGCCCTGCGGCTGCGGACTCTGCCTCTGGCATAGGGGATGACGCAGTAGGAACAGAACTGGTTGCAGCCATCCTGGATCTTGATATAGGCACGGGTATGCTCTGCCGTATGCTTCAGTGTCATTTCTTCGTATTCCGCGGTATGGTTAATATCAATGACAGTGGTGTCATTTAATGTCTTATCCACGGTGTGTCCGACATTTTCCGCCACTGCATCCTCCTGTTCCAGATCCTGTAAATATTCTTCCAGAATAGAGGCCAGATCCTTCTTTCGGTTGTTGCCGATAGCCAGATCGATGCAGGGGTCCTGCTCCACATCTTCTCTGCCGGTCTGCACATAACAGCCTACCGCTACCACCAGTGCCGCCGGATTTTTCTGTTTTGCACGATGAAGCATCTGTCTGCTTTTCCGGTCCGCAATATTGGTAACTGTGCAGGTATTTACGATGTAAATATCTGCCATTTCATCAAATGGTACAATAGTATAACCTTTTTCTTGTAACATTTGTTGCATTACTTCTATTTCATAAGAATTAACCTTACATCCGAGGTTGTGTAATGCTACACTTTTCATAGGATTCCTCACTTTTTTTGTATTGTTTTCGTCTTGACTTTTGAGCGTTCCCCCATTAATATAAAGTCAGAAGGTATGACACACATTAAGGAGGTAGTCAACATGAAGACAGTTCAGATTTCTTTAAATTCTATTGATAAGGTAAAATCTTTCGTAAACGATATTACTAAGTTCGATTATGATTTCGATCTTGTATCCGGCAGATACGTAATTGATGCAAAATCCATCATGGGTATCTTCAGCCTGGATCTTTCCAAGCCTATCGACCTGAACATCCATGCAGAGGATGGCGCTGATGAGGTTCTGGAAGTATTAAAGCCTTATCTGGTATAAGTTACCGTTTCGGAATTCCGAATACATAACGAAGATTTAAAAATGCCTTGAGAGTCGCAATCCTCTCAAGGCATTTTTCTTGCTTCTCTTTTACGCTTCCGCAATGATCAGTTCTTTGGTCTCCAGTGCAGTCTTCACCAGTTCATCGATCTTCTCATCCAGATTGTGTTCATGTCTGCGGATCACCTTCACATTCGGTTTCGTCACAGGATGTTTTGCCACGAAGATGGTGCAGCAGTCTTCATAGGGCAGAATGGACGTCTCATAAGTACCGATCTTCTCGGATACTTCTACGATCTCCTGCTTGTCAAAACCGATCAGCGGACGATATACCGGCAGTTCGCAGACTTCGTTGGTAGCGATCAGGGAATTCATGGTCTGGGATGCCACCTGGCCGATACTCTCACCGGTGATCAGACCCAGGCACTCGGTCTCCTTCGCGATCTGCTCCGCAATCCGCATCATATAACGACGCATAATAATGGTCAGTTCCTCATGAGGACATTTCTCATAGATATATAACTGAATATCGGTAAAGTTGATCACATGCAGGTAGATCGGTCCGGTATAACGGGCAACGATCTTCGCCAGATCCACTACTTTCTGCTTTGCACGCTCACTGGTGTAAGGCGGTGCATGGAAATATACCACATCAATCTTGACACCTCTCTTGGCGATCATATAGCCTGCCACAGGAGAATCGATACCGCCGGACAAAAGCAGCATTCCCTTACCGCCGGTGCCTACGGGCATTCCTCTGGGGCCGGGCAGGATCACGGAGTAGATATAGATTTCTTCACGGATCTCAATGTTCAGCATGATATCGGGATGGTGTACATCCACCTTCATGTTGGGGTAGGCATTCAGAATGGCTTCCCCCATATCCATGTTGATGGTCATGGAATCCTTGGGGTAATTTTTTCTGGCACGTCTCGCTGCCACCTTGAAAGTCTGATTGCAGTCCGGATATACCTTTGCAATGTAGTCGATCACGGTCTCGCACAGCTTCTCGAAGCCCTCGTCCTGTACATGCACTACCGGACAGATACCGGAGATTCCGAAGACTCTCTGCAAATGTGCCACAACTTCATCATAGTCAAATTCTGACTCTGCATCTACGAAGATACGCCCCTGTGTCTTGTGTACCAGGAATTCTCCCTCACACTTTTTCAGAGCATATTTGATCTGGCGTACCAGAGCATCTTCGAACAGGTAACGGTTTTTTCCCTTAATGCCAATCTCGGCATATTTTATCAAAAATGATGTAAACACGTTCTTTTCCTTTCTTATCCTAACAGCCCCTTATCTGCGGCTGTATCTGCGCAACATAGGCACTATATTGTACAATGCCTGGAGACATACGTCAATCTCTTCTTCCGTGGTAAATACGGAAAAGCTGAATCTTATGGTGGAATCCAGCAGTGATTTATCCACACCGATGGCCTTCAGGGTAGCGGAAGGCTGCGGCTTGTGTGCAGAGCAGGCGCTTCCGGCGGAGACATAGATTCCCTTGTCTTCCAGCGCATGCAGAAGCACTTCACTCCTTACACCGGCAAAGGATACACTGACGATATGTGCTGCCGTACCTTCCCCATAGGGGGCATCCGGCAAAAGTCCGTTGACCTTCACCTGCTCCAGTCTTTCCACGCCTTCAATGAATCTTCTCTTGCAGGCGCAGAGTCTTGCATGATCCTCATCAAAATGACTATAGAGCATTTCCGCCGCTTTTGCAAGTCCCGCAATGCCGGGAACATTCTCAGTTCCAGAGCGGAGACTCTGCTGCTGTCCGCCACCGAATACGATGGGCTGGATCTTCACCCGGTCTCCCACATACAACAACCCGACACCCTTCGGTCCGTGGATCTTGTGTCCGCTGACGGACAACAGATCAATGTGCATCTTCTTGGGATAGATCCGGGATTTTCCGAAGCCCTGTACTGCATCCACATGGAACAGTGTCTCCGGATTTATCTGTTTGATCAGTGCTCCCGCCTCTTCAACGGGCTGCAAAGCTCCGATCTCGTTATTCGTATGCATAATGGATACCAGAATCGTCTCCGGTGTCATGGCTCTGCGAAGATCTTCCAGCCGGATGCGGCCACAGGAATCCACCGGCAGATACGTGACACGGTATCCCTGGCTCTCCAGATAGCGCATGGTCTGCAGGATCGCCGGGTGCTCGATCTGTGTAGTGATCAGATGATTGCCTCTGCGGCAGTTCGCCAGCGCACATCCGATCAATGCCATATTGTCCGATTCCGTTCCTCCGGAGGTAAATAAGAGTTCCCTCTCCTCCACCTTCAGGATCCTTGCCAGGGTCTCCTTGGCATAACGGAGATATTTCTCCGCCTCCACTCCCTTCATATGCAGGCTGGAGGGATTACCGTAATCTTCACACATGATCTTCGTCATCAACTCTGCCACTTCCGGGAACGTCCTTGTGGTAGCGGAATTGTCCAAATAGACTTCCATTCTCTTCTTCTCCTTGCTATCTATCTCTTCCGTAACTATTCAGCGCCCTATTCGCAAAATAAATAGTTACTATATTCTTCTTATGATTAAAATATGCCGCGGACAGGCGCTCCGTGCCGTCTGTCCTCTAATTTTCCAGCTGGTACATCAGCCATGCGATGGTCGTAAATCCGGCTGTTTCCGTCCGCAGGATCCGTTTTCCCAGGGTGATGGGCTGGATGCCCGCCTCCGTGGCAATCCGGATCTCCTCCGGATCAAATCCGCCTTCCGGACCGATAAAGATAGCGATCTGTTGTCCGGGCCTTGCACTTTCGATCAGCTGCTTCGTCTGTGGCATTCCCTCCGCCAGTTCGTAAGGTACCAGCTTCAGATCCATTTCGGAAGCCATTTTCACCGCCTGTGCATAACTCATGACCGGTGCCACCGTGGGGATCACGCCGCGTTTACTTTGCTTGGCCGCCGCCTCCGCAATTCCTTGCCAGCGTTTGATCTTCGCATCCGCTTTTTTCTCATCCAGCCTGACCACGCAGCGTTTCATCGCCACCGGGATCACCTGAAAGGCGCCCAGCTCCACTGCCTTCTGAATAATAAGTTCCATCTTGTCCGCCTTGGGAAGTCCCTGGAACAGATAGATCTTCGCCGGAAGTTCCACACCGTCTTCCTTGATAAAACGCAGTTCCAGACGGACACAGTCCTCCTCCAGCGAAAGGATCCCGCAGCGGTATTCCTTCCCATCGATTCCGTTGCTGACGGCCACTTCCTCACCGGGACGCATCCGCAGTACATTTTTGATATGATTCACATCGGTTCCCCGGATGATGACGCTCTTTGCCGCCACATCGATCTGCTCCGGTTCTACAAAAAACTGATACATAGACACTCCTGTTTTAAGCGCTTAATTCTTTCTTGCGGTTACGCTGACCCATTCTCCCTGGTAGGTCACTTCCAGCACTTCCAGTCCTGCGGCCTTCACAGCCTCCACCACCGTCTGTTCCTTGTCATCAATGATACCGGAGGTGATGTAGATACCGCCCTTCTTCAGCTGATGTACAATAACGGGGGTCAGGGGCACCAGTACATCCGCCAGAATATTGGCTACCACGATATCATAGCACTCATAGCCCACCTTGTCCTGTACTTCTTTGTCTGTAATGATATTGCCGATCATCATGTCGAACTGTGCCGGATCGATCCCGTTCACTTCACAGTTCTGTGCCACAGCCTCCACCGCACAGATATCCAGATCGGTTCCCACCGCATGTTTTGCACCGAACATCAGGGACAGGATCGCCAGAATACCGCTGCCGGTTCCCACGTCCAGAAGCTCTGTCTCGGGGGTGATGAACTTGCGCAGCTGACGGATACACAGCTGTGTGGTCTCATGCATACCGGTGCCGAATGCGGTGCCGGGATCAATATGCAGTACCATCTTGTCGGTGTCTTCCGGTTTGATATTTTCCCAGGAAGGAATCACCAGAATATCATCGATATAGAACTGGTGGAAATACTGTTTCCAGTTGTTGATCCAGTCAATGTCCTCGGTCTCGTCCACTGCAACGGTTCCTTCTCCGATATCCATAAACTGACGCAGGTCTTCCAGCTCCTGCTTTACATCCGCAAGTACGGCTTCGGTCGTGGTCTTCTCCCCGGCCACTTCCAGACTTCCATCCTCTTTTTCCTCTACAAAAAAGCTTAAATAAGCGATGCCGTCATCTTCCGGTCCGTCCGGCAGAATGTCTACGAACATCTGCTCCTTCTCCATGGCGGTCAGGGGCACCTTATCCTCGATCTGTGCACCTTCCAGTCCCAGATCATACAGCGTGCTGATAATGATATCCTCTGCTTCTGTCACAGTCTTTATTCTGAATTTAACCCACTTCATTGTTCTTTTTTCCCTTTCCTTTCCATTGTTCTATAACAGCATACAGCATTGCCGCCAGAATGGCAATAAAACTGTCCGTTTCCAACACACTGATAAGATCCAGTCTGGCCTTCCAGGTATAGCGGTTCAGTGCCTGTCCGTCTATGGTCTCTCCCTGCACCACCAGCTGTTTGTTTTCCTTTACATGTGCCTTTTCCGTCGTCGTATAGACAACGCGCGGCTGATTCTCTTCAATACTCCGGTTGATGATCCGGTATTCATACACAGCGCCTTTTTTCAGCCGGCTCTCTATGACTGCCGGAAAAAAGGTCTCCGACGGCATGGCACTATAGGGGATCACACCTTCATAGATCTTCGTATCATCCTTCCAGATCTCCAGTCCCAGAATCCCGTCCCTGTCCGCATCTTCTTCATAAGCCACCGCGATATCCAGTGTCTCCAGGAAATCTTCCTCCGCTGTAAAATACTGCGAAGCATATTCCCCGACTGCCAAAGGCTCCGTATATCCATAGTCTTCACTCAGAGAGCTGTCACTTTTTTCTTCACGGATTCCTCCATACGGCCATACAAACAGCATGGAAAGTATCGCTGCCAGCAGGATTCCTCTTTCCACCCATTTAATCATTTCCCGTTTCCTCCGTTATGCTTACCTTCAAAATGTCAAAATCCGTATTGCCGTCCATATACTGGAATCCATAATGCCCCATATTCTCATAGGTAACGGTATATTTGTCCGATTCTTCCAGCAGATGACCGAAGCACTGGAAATACCAGACTCTTTTTCCCACGAGCTCTTCCAGATCCGGCACCTCTTCCATGGTATAGAAGATCTGCTCCGGCATGTAGCACCCGAATAACTCTCCGAACCGGGAATCCGTATCATAGACGACCACATCTCCCGGCTCCATATTCTCTGCTATGAACTCCCTGGTCTCTTCCAGATACGGTGTCGTAGTGTATTCCTCCCGATAAGAGATTCCGTAGGACGACGCCCCCATCCATACGATAAAGGACATACCGGCGATCCATTCCTGCACATTGATCCGGGATAAAATAATGGCCATTCCAAGCCAGAAAAGTCCCATGCTGTGCATGACATGGCGAAAAGTAAAAAAGTGTGAAGCATGCAATGCCAGAAATGCTGCCATCAGATAGCTCACCGGAAAAATGCAGGCACACATGACTGCAAAAATACCGTTTCTTTTTCCCAGACGTTTCCAAAAAAGGATCGCGCAGAGTAAAGTCAGGACAAAAAAGATCTCTCCCATCCTGGTCGAATATTTCACTTCGGTGCCAAAGATGAACTCAAATAATTCATAGCTGTTGAATCTCGTCTGATTCACCGGATTCTCATCGGCTGCCAGAAGATGAAAAAAATCTGATTTTATCAGCCATGCCGCAAAAAGCAATACGACAGAGCCACCGCAGACAAGAGGCTTCCAGATCTGTTTTCTGTCCTGCTGCCAGATCACAACCAGCAGATACAGGTAGATAAACAGATAACTGAACGCTGTAAAATAATGACTGAAAATGCCGCAGAAAGTAGTCAGAAACAGTATGGTCCACAAAAGCTTGCTGTTCAGACGCTCCCGCAGAAAATAAGCAGTCAGTCCGCAGACGGTAACTCCGAATACCGTCCAGGAATACATTCTGTTGTTCACACTGATCTTCATCATCGCCGGTGTCAGGCTGACCATGATCATATAAAGGGCTGCTGTCTTCGCACCCCACTGCTTACGGATCACTGTAGGTCCCAGCAACATGGATAATACCGTTCCCAGCAATGCGAACATTTTGTAGGCAATGATACCGTCTCCTACAAGAAACGACCACAGACGCAGGCCCATATACCATACCGGCACATCTGTGTCATGGGCATCCAGTACCACCCGGATGATCCCCATCATGGTATTGTCGTGGGCGGTGCGATAGCTGTACGCTTCGTCATAGTCAACGCCCTCATTGAGGCACAGGGAAAAAAGTACCGCCGTGCACACAATGAGAATCAGCCACAGACCGATGGTTGCAATTTTATGTTTCTTTTCCAAAGTTATATTTTTTATCTGCATCAGATCATTAATCCTGTCTTCTCTTTGCTCTTTTCAATCATATGGTTCAGCTTGCGGAACGGCGGCTCCAGTGCCAGACCAAGCAGCAGTGCAATGACCAGGAACAGCGTCATCTTGCCGACATTGATCCAGTAATCCACACCGTACATTCCCGCGATACATTCCTTGAACGCCTTCATGCCGAACTGGAACGGCAGGAACGGATAGATCCACTGAAATACCTTCGGCAGTGCTTCTATGGGGAAGGTTCCGCCGCTTCCCGCCACCTGGATGACCATAACCACAATAGCCAGTGCTTCCCCCACATTGCCAAAGGCAAAGGTCACGGAATACATGAAACAGCTGAACGCTGCACTGGCCACAGCCGCCGCCAGCCAGTATAAAAATCTGTGCTGACACTGTATCTCAATGTAGTAAAGGTTCCCCAAAACAATAAGCAGTGTCTGCGCCTGTCCGATCAGGAAAAACAGCAGATATCTGCCAAAATATCTCTCATGGGCTTTATAATGGTCCCCCGGCTCAATGGGCTTCACACCCACATGAATGATAGCCACCAGGAACAACGCTCCTACCCAGATCGCCAGGATCGTGTAAAACGGTGATGCCGCAGAACCATAATGATCCACCGGATAGACAGGTACGGTTTCCAGTCTGACCGGGGATGATACGAAATCTGCCACTGCTGTCGGATCCGTAGCCATAGCGTTTAGAATGTCCTCATAGCTCTCCGCTCCGGTGATCCGTTTTATATTATCTGCTATTTTACTGACCTTGTCCAGCAGTTCCTGCGCGATCACCAGGGAATCCTGCAGGCTGACATTACCCTCCTGTAAGGTCTGCTGATACTCTTTCAGAATATCGGAAATTTCATCCATATTCACATCCGTGCCGTTCATCATCGCTGCTGCATTCAAAAATGCCTGCTGCATGGATTTGCCGGTAGCCCGGAAAGAAGGTCTGACGTTGTTATTGTAATCGTTCAGCAGATTGTTCAGCTGCTTGTTGCAGATCTGAATCTGTTCCCTGATCTGTGCCCGCAGAGTATTGATGTCATGATCCACATCTCCCTTGCTGTTCTGCAGTTGTTTCAGATCCGCCTCGATAGTTTTCAGTGACTGGTTGATCTCCTGAATCTGAGCATCCTGTCCGGTGATCAGACTTCCCAGTACATCCATATTGGCCTGCATGCCCTGTACCAGGCCGATAGCCATACCCAGTCCGGTGTCCGTGGTGCTTCCCACATTGTTGCTGCCCATCTGGTCCAGCAATCCATCCGAAAAGATCGACAGATACTGCAATGCCTCCGTCACCATATCCATACTGCTGCTCACCATGTCTCCCATGACATCCACCGCATCCACGCTGGAGTTGATCATGGTCTGCATGCCGATCATGGTATTCCGGCCATTCTCCAGAATATTATCCATATCCGGCAGCATATTCTGGCTGGTCTCCATGATCATTTCCGCAGAAGTCATGATACTCTGAAAAGACTGCAGCATGACCACATAATCCTGCAACTGTGCCTGCACCGTGTTCAGAGATTCTTCCACGCCGGTCTGTCCGCCGGCATTCACCATGGAAAGGGCATTACCTGCCTTCATCACCGCTTCTGCCACGGTACTGATGAAAGTGGCATTCACCTGTTCCTGTACGGCATTTTTCGCTTTGCCCGTGATTTTGGGGGCAATACCGTTCTTTTTCTCATTTTCGTAGTAATAGATCGTGGGATGATCCACTTCCCCGTCGATAAATCCCAGCATTTCCTGTGTAAAAGTCTCCGGGATGATCAATGCCGCATAGTAATCGCTGTTCTTCACACCTTCCAGAGCTTCCTCGGTAGTCTCCGGAAAGACCCAGCCGATTGTGGTATTGGCCTCCAGTGCCTCCAGTACGCTGTCACCCACATTCAGGGACAATCCCATGATCTCCGCACCGGTATCATCGGAAGCCACGGCTACTTTCAGCTGACTGGTAGCTGCGGGCTCGTAGGGGTCCCAGTTGGAGAAAATATTGAACCAGGCATACAGTGCCGGGAGGATACTGAGTCCCATGATAATGACAACCGCTACCACATTATTGCTGATCCGGCGGATGTCGGTGGTAAATATTTTCCAGATGTTCCGCATACTATTCACCGTCCTCCCCGTCTTCGTCTTTCTCTGTTTCCTCTTCTGTTTTGTCCTCCGGATCCTCTTCTGTCCCGGTCTCGGTCGGGGAATTCAGACCCTCACCGATCAGTTTTCTCGTTTCACGAATGATCTGCGCCGCCCTGTCAAAGTCTGTCGGAGTCACCGCTTTGATATCTCCTTCTTCTCCTTTGAGCTCCATGATCTTCTCCTGCAGGTTATAGTCCATGTATTCCACAACGATCAGATAGATCGACAGGACAAACAGGGACACGATCCACAGGATCAGGAAGATCACCTTGTTGCTTCCGGTCAGAAACAACAGTGCCAGGAAAAACAAAGGGACGATCCAGATACATTTCAGACCGATCTTTATTCTTTTTCTATTCTTCTCATGAAGAGCCTGTTCGTAATCCAGAACCTTCTGAAAAATCTCTTCGTAATTTCTTTCCATGAATTTTCCTTTCTGCTTCTTCGGAACTTCATTTGCAAAACCGCTCCTGCGGAGCTTTCGTTTCTATGGCTCCGGACAGGCATCACATCAACTCAGTGTCTTCCATACGCTCTTCCACAAAATGGTTCAGCTTCACGAACGGGATCCGGATCACCAGTCCGATCAGCAGTCCCTCGATCATAAACAGGATCAGTTTGGCCAGTGCTTCCATATAGGCAGTACCGTACATGCCCGCCAGTGCCTCACGCATGGCCCGGATGGCATAGGGGAAGGGGAAGAAAATATAAATCTTCTGGTAGGTATCCGGCAACAGTTCGATAGGGAACGTACCGCTGGAACCGGCAATCTGCAATACCATGAC
>JBNMJR010000026.1:0-18053 GCA_050873925.1 Acetatifactor sp. | reverse complement strand
TTCCTGGGTTTTCTCGATGAATGCCTGCTCTGCCTCGCGAAGAGGAGTGAACCATTTACCTTCGTATACCAGACTTGCGAACTTGCCGCCCATTTCCTTTTCAAATGCATAAGTATCGCGATCCAGGATCAGTTCTTCCAGCTGCTGGTGAGCCTCCATCAGAATGGTACCGCCGGGAGTCTCGTAAACACCACGGGACTTCATGCCAACGACACGGTTCTCTACGATATCCACGATACCGATACCGTGCTTGCCGCCCAGCTTGTTCAGAGTACGGATGATATCGGAGACCTTCATCTTCTCGCCATTGACGGAAGTGGGAACACCCTTTTCGAAGGTCATGGTCACATATTCGCCCTCATCGGGAGCCTTCTCGGGAGTCACGCCAAGTACCAACAGGTGCTCGTAGTTGGGCTCGTTGCCGGGATCTTCCAGTTCCAGACCCTCGTGGCTGATATGCCAGATGTTACGGTCACGGCTATAGGAAGAATCAGTGGAGAAAGGAAGATGAATACCATGAGCCTTGCAGTACTCAATCTCGGATTCACGGGAGTCCATGTTCCACTTGTCGCTTCTCCAGGGAGCGATGATCTTGATATCGGGAGCCAGAGCCTTGATGCCCAGCTCGAAACGGATCTGGTCGTTACCCTTACCGGTAGCACCGTGGCAGATGGCTACAGCGCCTTCTTTTCTGGCAATCTCTACCAGCTTCTTGGCGATCAGGGGTCTTGCCATGGAAGTACCTAACAGGTACTTGTTCTCGTATACGGCATGAGCCTGTACACAGGGAACGATATAATCATCACAGAATTCATCGATAACGTCTTCGATATACAGCTTGGAAGCGCCGCAGGCCTTTGCTCTCTCTTCCAGACCGTCCAGCTCCTCTGCCTGTCCGCAGTTCACGCAGACGCAGATAACTTCGTAGTCAAAATTCTCCTTCAGCCAGGGAATGATAGCGGTAGTATCCAGACCGCCGGAATAAGCCAAAACTACTTTTTCCTTCATGATAAAATCCTCCGTTTTATAGTGTGTATGATGCCAGGGGCAAAAGCCCTGAAAACGCGATGTGCAAAGCACGAAGCAATCCGTAATGCATCAGATGTTAGGATCGTGTGTTACGCTCTGACAATTACTATACAACATTATAATCGCAAAAGCAAGCGAAAAAGTTGCATAAATAAATCAAAAATATGAATAAAACAAATTAAAATATGCACATAAATGTATAAAATAAGAATTATGCAGTATATTTATACACAAAATACATTATCTGATGCATAGAACGGTCACGACTATATATGCCGTGCCGGGGTGGAAATAATCAGTCACTGATCTTTTCAATCCCGGAGATGTCGCTGTCGATCATCAGGGAGTAGTTCGTATAATAGACAACGAAGCCCGGTTTGGCACCGGCAGGTTTTTTGACCTGTTTCTTCTGGACATAGTCGATCTCGACTTTTTCCTGCTCCCTGCCCTTGGAATAGTAGGCAGCCAGACGGCCGGCCTCTTCAAAAGTACGGTCCGGCAGCTCTTTCCCTTCGGTCTTTACCACCACATGGGAGCCGGGAATTCCCTTTGCATGGAACCACCAGTCATTACCGGTGGCGAATTTGAAGGTCAGTTCATCATTCTGGAAATTATTTTTTCCCACATAAATATGGAAGCCGTCACTGCTCAGATAATGGAAGGGCTTGCTGGTGATCTTCGCCTTTTTCGTGCCGCCCTTTCTGCGGATGTAACCGCTCTGGGTCAGTTCCTCCTTGATCTCCACCAGATCTTCTTCCTTCAGGGCGATATCCAGCGCCGTGCTGATGGTCTCCAGATGGTCGATCTCTTCCTTTACCTGCATGGTCAGTTCGGACAGTGCTTCGTAAGTACGCTTTAACTTCCCGTATTTGTCAAAATATTTCTTCGCATTCTCCGTGGCGGAGAGAGTGGGATCCAGAGGAATCGTCACCGGTTCGTTCGTATAGTAGTTTATCGCCGAGAGGGATTTGTCACCGGGTTTTGCACTGTAACCGTAAGTATTCAACAGTTCGCCGTAGATCCGGTATTTTTCCCGCTTTTCCGTATCCTTCATCTGGGTCAGCTGTAAATCGTACTTTTTAATATCCCGCTCCAGTGCTGTCTGCACGATACGGCGCAGGTCGGAAGATTTCTGACGGATTCTGGTCAGGGTATTTTTCTCCGCATAGAAATGCTCCAACAGTGCGGACATGGAATCATAAGACTCCAGATGATCCGCTCCGGTGCTGTACATGGTCAGGGGAACCGCCGCATATTCCACGGGGCGGGTGTCGGTGTAAGCAATGCAGGGGGAGAAGGTTTCTTCCTTAATGGAAGTGACCATTTTGGAGAAAACCTCGTACAGGGCATGGTAATCTTCCGAGGTCAGTGCCGCTGTAGGGCGTTCCCCATCGATACCTGCCTCATGGCACAGTTCCTGCGCCAGTACCGGAGAAATACCGGTGAAACTTCCGTAGATCGCTTTGAAGACCGGCTGGGGTTTGGCGGCAAGGGCTTCCCGGAAAGCAGTCTCTTCGCAGGTCAGGGCATCCAGTTTGTCCTGGGTGTGGGCGATGAAGTAGGGCTTGCCGGGCAGAACTTCACGGACACTGCTGACTGCGGCGGATACCCGCTTGATACTGTCTATGATGGTATTGTCATCGTTACAGAAGATCAGGTTGCTGTGTTTACCCATCAGCTCCATGACCAGCGTCTTGTGCCGCAGATCCCCCATTTCGTCCAGATGTTCGATATCAATATGCACGATACGCTCCAGTCCCGGCTGGGAAATGTTCACGATACGTCCGTTCTGTAAATGCTTGCGCAGCAGCATACAGAAGTTGGGAGCTGTCATGGGACTGGGCTTGTTGCTCTCCGTCAGATAGATCAGGGGCAGGGAAGCGCTGGCGGACAGAAGCAGTCGTTTCTGTCCGGTGGGCTGCTTGATGGTCAGCAGCAGTTCATCGTTTTCCGGCTGGGCAATTTTATATAATCGTCCGCCGATGAGTTCTTTCTTTAATTCTGATATTACACAGGCAATGGTAACGCCGTCGAAAGCCATAATTTCCTCATTTCTGCTCTCCGGATCCGGGAAAACGGATCATAAAGAGCCGCAAATAGATACGCTGCAAACATAAACGCAGCATAGTCATTGTAACAGATTTTTATAGGAAAGAAAAGTACACGGAATGTGGAATGAATATTATTCTGCGAAACTGTATAAAACTATAAAAATACTGTGAATATATGCATAAATATACATAACAATCCAAGAAACATGCATAAAAATGAAAAAAGTAGTAGACATTTAGGTAAAAAGTGGTATTATGGAACTGCGGGAGCAGCTTGCTGCGAAGCAATTCGTTGACACAGTAATGTCATGATATAAGCAAGAGAGGTAGAAAAATGATCAGAGTAGGAATCATCGGAGCGACCGGTTATGCCGGAGGAGAACTGGTAAGGATCCTGTTAAACCACAAGGATGCCAGGATCGTATGGTACGGTTCCCGAAGCTATATAGATAAGAAGTATTATCAGGTATACCAGAACATGTTTGAACTGGTGGAGGACATCTGCAAGGATGACAATCTGGAAGAACTGGCGAAGCAGGTAGACGTGATCTTTACCGCAACCCCCCAGGGATTTCTGGCCGGTCTTTTGACAGAAGAGATCCTCTCTCAGGTGAAGATCGTGGATCTGTCTGCGGATTACCGCATCAAAGATGTGGCAACTTATGAAAAATGGTACGGCATCGAGCATAAGTCTCCGCAGTTTATCGAAGAGGCTGTATATGGACTCTGTGAGATCAACCGTGACAAGATCACAGAGAAGACCAGACTGGTAGCCAATCCCGGCTGCTACACCACCTGTTCGATCCTGACAGCGTATCCTCTGGTAAAGGAAGGCATGATCGATGTGAACACTCTGATCGTGGATGCCAAGTCCGGAGCTTCCGGAGCGGGAAGAGGAGCCAAGGTGCCCAACCTGTTCTGCGAAGTGAATGAGAATATGAAGGCTTACGGTGTGGCAAGCCACAGACATACTCCCGAGATCGAGGAACAGCTAGGTTATGCGGGCAATTGTCAGGTGACCATCAACTTTACCCCGCACCTCGTACCCATGAACAGAGGAATTCTGGCAACCGAGTATGCAACATTGAAAAGAAAACCGGACGGTACCCTTCCTACCTATGAAGAAGTAAAGGCTGTCTATGATAAATATTATGCAAATGAGAAATTTGTCCGTGTGCTGGATAAGGGCAGCTGCCCGGAGACCAAGTGGGTGGAAGGTAGCAACTACGTGGACATCAATTTCGTCATTGACGAGCGTACCGGCCGTATCATTATGATGGGTGCACTGGACAATCTCGTTAAGGGTGCCGCAGGTCAGGCGGTACAGAACATGAATCTGCTGTTCGGTCTGCCGGAGAGTGAAGGCCTGGAACTGGTTCCCTGCTTCCCTTAAAGCAGAAACGGAAAGGATCAGAAAGGATAAAATACATACATGAGTAAACAGTTTACGATCAAACCTATGACCATAGAAGATTATGACGGCCTGCATGCCCTCTGGATGACCATTCATGGCTTCGGTATCCGAAGCATCGATGATTCCAGAGAAGGTGTGGAACGTTTTATTAACAGAAATCCCGGCACCAGTGTGGTGGCCATCGGGGAGGATGGAACCGTGGTGGGCGGCATCCTTTGCGGTCATGACGGACGACGAGGCTGTCTGTATCATGTGTGTGTGAGAGAAGACTACAGACGTCTTGGAATCGGCAAAGCCATGGTGGTCCACTGCATGAATGCCCTGAAAGAAGAGCAGATCAACAAGGTCAGCCTGATCGCTTTTACCCAGAATGATATCGGTAACGCTTTCTGGAAATGCATCGGCTGGACGAAGCGGGAAGATTTGAACTATTATGATTTTACTCTGAATGAAGAAAATATTACGGCATTTAATAAATAGAAACGAAATCGAAAGGAGATTATTCCAATATGAAACAGATCCAGGGCGGTGTAACCGCAGCAAAAGGCTTTGAGGCAGCAGGTGTGGAGGCTGCCATTAAATATCAGAATCGTAAGGATATGGCACTGATCGTAAGTAAGGCACCCTGTACCGTGGCCGGTACTTTCACCTCCAATGTGGTAAAGGCGGCTCCCGTACTGTGGGATAAGCAGATCGTGGAGCATTCCGCATTTGCGCAGGCGGTGGTGGTCAATTCCGGAATTGCCAATGCCTGCACCGGTAAACAGGGACTGGACTGCTGTGAGGCAGAGGCAAAGTGTGCCGGAGAACTGCTGGGTGTGCCTACAGATGCGGTACTGGTGGCATCCACCGGTGTCATCGGTATGCAGATTCCCGTAGACAGGATTACCGCAGGTATCGAGAAGTTGGTGGCAGCCAAGGCAGACACTTTGGAGGCAGGCTCCGATGCAGCCCATGCCATCATGACCACCGATACTGTATCCAAGGAGATTGCCATCGAGACACAGATCGGCGGCAAGACCGTGACTCTGGGTGGCATGTGTAAGGGTTCCGGTATGATCCATCCGAATATGTGCACCATGTTAGGATTTGTAACCACCGATGTAAAAATTTCCAAAGAGATGCTGCAAAAATGCGTCAGCGCAGATGTAGTGGATTCCTTTAACATGATCTCCGTAGATGGTGATACTTCCACCAACGATACACTGTTGGTACTGGCCAACGGTATGGCAGGCAATGAGGAAATCACTGCAGATGGCGAAGATTACGACAACTTCTGCAAGGCGCTGCATGAGATCACCACGTTCCTGGCAAAGAAAATGGCAGGCGACGGAGAAGGTGCGACGGCACTGTTTGAGACCAAAGTTGTGAATGCAGCCAGCAAGGAAGATGCCAGAACCCTGGCAAAATCCGTAATCTGTTCTTCTCTGACCAAGGCAGCCATCTTCGGGCATGATGCCAACTGGGGACGTATCCTCTGCGCACTGGGCTATTCCGGGGCCAAATTCGACCCGGAAAATGTCGATCTGTATTTTGAAAGCAAAAGTGGCAAAATTCATATCTTCGGTAACGGCGTGGCCTGTGATTACAGCGAGGAAGAGGCAACGAAGATTCTTTCCGATCCGGAAGTCACCGCACTGGTGGATATGCATATGGGCGAAGCAGAGGCTACCGCATGGGGTTGTGATTTAAGCTATGACTATGTGAAGATCAACGCAGACTATCGTTCTTAAAACAAGAAAAATGACAGGCGGATCGCAGCATCTGCGGAAATGAGGACAAAAATGGAAAAAGATATGGAACAGGTAATGAAAAAAGCAGAGGTGCTGATCGAGGCACTTCCTTACATACAGAAATTCAACCGTAAGATCATTGTGGTAAAATACGGCGGCAGTGCAATGAGCAACGAGGAATTGCAGAAAAATGTCATCAAGGACGTAACGCTGTTGAAACTGGTAGGCTTCAAACCCATCATTGTGCACGGCGGCGGCAAGGAGATCAGCCGCTGGGTCGGCAAAGTCGGTAAAGAGGCAAAGTTCGTCAACGGTCTGCGCGTTACCGATGAGGAGACCATGGAAATCGCGGAAATGGTGCTGAACAAGGTGAATAAGAGCCTTGTAACCATGGTGGAAGAGCTGGGGGTCAAAGCGGTCGGTGTCAGCGGCAAGGACGGCGGCCTGCTCCAGGTAGAGAAAAAATATTCCGACGGTCAGGACATCGGTTATGTGGGTGAGATCACCGGCGTGAATCCCGATATTCTCTTTGACATGCTGGAGAAGGACTACCTGCCCATCATCGCTCCCATCGGACTGGACAAGGATTATCACACTTACAATATCAATGCGGATGATGCGGCCTGTGCTATCGCAAAAGCGGTACATGCGGAGAAACTGGCATTCCTGACAGATATTGAAGGACTGTACAAGGACATCAACGATAAGTCCACCTTTATTTCCAGACTGACAGCCTCCGAGGCAGAGAGCCTGATCCACGACGGATATATCGGCGGTGGTATGCTGCCGAAGCTGAACAACTGTACTTCTGCGATCCGCAACGGTGTAAACCGTGTACATATCCTGGACGGACGTCTGGCACACTGCCTGTTGCTGGAGATCTTCACCAATCAGGGTATCGGAACCGCAATCGTATCCGATGAGGAGTGAAAAAAGTGTGCAGAATAAGCATGACAGCTTATTCAGCACCCGGCTATTTGTGCCGCAGGCGTCACAAAGTAGCCATTATCGCCAAACCAAATTAGAAATTTGGTTTGCGTTTCCTTGACGAAAAGAACGTCTGCGGAATGGAGAGGAAAAATGAGCGACACCATGAAAGAATATATTGCGGAGGCGGAAAAGGACCTGCTGCATACTTATAACCGTTATCAGATCGTTCTGGACAAGGGCGAGGGCGTGCACCTGTATGACACCGATGGTAAAAAATATCTGGATTTCGTAGCGGGAATCGCCGTATTCGCACTGGGTTACCAGAACAAGGCATACAATGATGCGTTGAAAGCGCAGATCGACAAGGTGATCCATACCTCCAATTATTATTACAATGTGCCCGCCATCGAAGCAGCGCGTAAGATTAAAAAAGTATCCGGCATGGATCGTGTCTTTTTCACCAATTCCGGTGCGGAAGCGGTGGAAGGTGCTATCAAGGCCGCCAGAAAATATGCCTATCTGAAAGATGGCTGTACCGACCATGAGATCATTGCCATGAATCACTCCTTCCACGGCAGAACCATGGGTGCTTTGTCTGTAACGGGCAACCCCAAGTATCGTGAGCCCTTTGAACCCATGATCGGACATATTAAATTCGCAGAGCTGAACGATTTTCAGAGCGTGCTGGATCAGGTAACGGATAAAACCTGTGCCATCATTATGGAGACTGTACAGGGTGAGGGCGGACTGCGTCCCGCCACCGAAGAGTTTTTAAAGCAGGTTCGGGATCTGTGCGACGAGCGGGATATTCTGCTGATCCTAGATGAGATCCAGTGCGGCATGGGACGTACCGGTTACATGTATGCATGGCAGCGTTTCGGTGTGAAACCGGATATCATGACTTCTGCCAAGGCATTGGGCTGCGGTGTGCCGGTGGGCGCATTTATGATGACGGAGAAAGTGGCACAGCATTCTCTGACAGCCGGAGATCACGGAACCACCTACGGCGGCAATCCATTAGCCTGCGCAGCAGTGGAAAAAGTGCTTGATTTATTCGAAGAGGACCATATAATAGAACATGTGAGAGAGGTGGCTCCTTATCTGGAACAGCGCCTGAACGAGCTGGCAGACAAATATGACTGCATTACAGAACGCCGTGGTGTGGGAATGATGCAGGGACTGGTATTTAATCATCCGGTAGGAGACATTATTAACAGAGCATTGGAGAAAGGATTAATTCTTATCAATGCCGGTGCAGACATCATCCGTTTTGTACCGCCTCTCGTGATTACCAGAGAAAATGTGGACGAAATGATCGCTATTTTGGACACCTGTATCGAATAAGAGGTTTAGGATAAGTTATGTTTTTGAAAAAAAGAATTATCGCTACAGCAGCTGTGATCGCCATGGCTGCTGCAGCTGTTTACGGAAGCACTCAGGAAATGAGCCAGACGCAGGAGAGCGGAAGCGGTCTGCAACTGTTTCGGAATAAGGAGACGATTTATTGCTGGTATTCGGATGAAACATTGTCCGGTTATATCAATGCGGCAGCAGTATCCTTCGGAGAACAGAACAGTGGGGTACGTGTGATTCCGGTACTTACATCTGACAGTGAATATCTGGAAGCAATCAATCAGGAGACCCTGCATTCCGATCAGATACCGGATGTCTATCTGTTGAGCAGTGATTCTCTGGAAAAGGCTTATCTGGCAGGGCTGGCAGCGAAAGTGCCTGACACTGTGGGAATCTGCAATACGGATCATTTTTCCCAGGCAGCCCTGTCTGCGGTAACTTATGATCAGAAGCTGATCGGTTACCCTGTTTATTTTGATACCAGTGCGCTGGTATACAATGAGGATTATCTGCGGACCTGGGCGACCCAGCAGGCGGAGAAAGAGCTGGCGGGAAATACTGAAAATGATGAGCCTGTAGGAGAAGGGGAAGAGATCATCGAGGAAGATTCTCTTCCGGAAGATCAGACCACGGAGCAGGTTGCAGCGGACGAGGCAGCAGTAAATGCGCTGGCAGAGCAGTATTTTGCGCAGGCGCTTCCTTCCACGGTGGATGATCTGCTGAATATTGCGGATACCTTTGATGCACCGGAAGGTGTGGAAGGTGTCATGAAATGGGACGTGAACAATATTTTCTATAACTACTGGATTGTGGGCAACTATATGATCGTGGGCGGCGATCCCGGAGATGACAGAAACGATATTGATATCAACAACCCGGAGACCATACAGTGTCTGGAAGTATACAAGGCACTGAACCAGTTCTTCTTTATCGAGTCCGATACGGTGACTTATGATTCCGTGATTCAGGATTTTATCGACGGCAAGACCATGTTCACCATCGGAACCACAGATGTGGTTAAGCGGCTGGAAGAAGCAAAAGCAGACGGCAGCCTTGCTTTTAACTACGGAATTGCCCGCATGCCGGATGTCAGCGCCGAGCTGCAGAGCAGATCGTTGTCTGTTACGGGAGCGGCAGTTATCAACGGCTATTCCGAACACAAGGAGCTGGCGGATTGTTTCGCAGCTTACTTAGCAGAAGGATATGCGGACGGATTGTATGAGCGTTCCGGCAAAATGCCTGCAAGTCTTCATGCGGCAGAGAATGCGGACAACGGTGCGCTTACTATTTTCGCTGATGAATATGCGAACAGTGTGTCTCTGCCGAAGATGCTGGAGACGGGAAATTTCTGGATGCAGCTGGAAGTACTGTTTTCCAAGGTATGGAACGGTGATGACGTGACTGCACTGGTGCAGCAGCTGGCTGAGACCATAGCCGAACAGGTGGGAAGTACGGAGAACTAGAATCGCTGTAATAAAATATGAATGAACGAACCGGTCACAGGATAGACTACTACTAAAAAGAAAAGGTGGTAGAATCCTATGATCGGTTTTTTGATTGCTTTAGTTTCCGGAGCGCTGATGAGTATTCAGGGAGTGTTCAATACCCAGGTGACGAAATCCACCGGCATCTGGACCGCCAGTGCATTTGTACAGTTCACGGCACTACTGGTATGTCTGGGTGCTTGGTTGTGCACCGAGCGGACTTCTTTTCTGAAAATATGGCAGGTGGAACCGAAATATATGCTTCTGGGAGGTGCTATCGGAGCCTTTATCACCTACACTGTGATTCGCAGCATGGATGCCCTGGGACCGGCCAAAGCGGTAATGCTCATTGTGGTTGCTCAGCTTGCAGTGGCATATATTATCGAACTGTTCGGATGGTTCGGTGTAGAGAAGCAGCCCTGGGAGTGGCGGAAAGCAATCGGTATGGCTGTGGCAATTGCTGGAATCGTGATTTTCAAGTGGAAATGATTCAGGACTATCTTTGCTGAGTCGATTTTACGAAAGGGTTCTGAATAGTTATTACAAATGCGAAAACGGCTTGTAAATTCCGCTTGATTCCAGTACAATGAAAGTTGACAGCATAGAGAGGCAATCCCCTGAAATTTTGTGATGGAATAAGGAAGATGGAAAGGGGACTATGATGTTTTTGGTAAGGTTTTTTAAAAGAGAATACGTGGGTTTGATGGGAATCTTCTTCTGCCTGGTCATGTTCATGACCGGTTGTGAAGGAAAGGATGAGGCCATTGTGCTGATCCCGTCCGGAGAAGATACGACAGAATTTTCCACACTGGAAGTGGTGGAACAGGCAGCGGAGCCTGCGGACAGCAGCGTGACTGTTCAGGGAGCGGATACAGTAAAGACCGAACCGCAGATGGTGTATGTCTACGTCTGTGGTGCAGTGTGGAATCCCGGAGTCGTGGAAGTGCCGGAGGGCAGCAGAGCGGAGGAAGCTTTGCGGCTGGCCGGCGGCATGACAGCGGAGGCGGATCCCTTTTATGTGAATCTGGCGGAGACGGTGACGGATGGACAGAAGTTGTATTTTCCAACGGCAGAGGAAGCGGAAGACCTGGAGGCTGCTGTGAAGGCGGCGGAAGAAGGCCTTGTGAATATTAACACGGCATCCGCAGAGGAATTATGTACGCTTCCGGGAATCGGTAGTTCCAGGGCAGCGGATATTGTGCGCTACCGGGAGAATAACGGAGCTTTTCAGACGAAGGAAGATATTATGAAAGTATCCGGAATCAAACAGAACGCGTATGACAAATTGTGTGATAAGATCACGGTGCAATAAAGAATCATGCCGACACCGTGAACAGAAAAGTAAGGGATAGAGAGGTTAAGGAAGATGGCAGGCAAGAAAGTGCTGGTAGTGGATGATGAGAAACTGATCGTGAAGGGAATCCGTTTCAGCCTGGAACAGGACAACATGGAAGTGGATTGTGCCTATGACGGTGAGGAAGCATTGCAGATGGCGCATAATAAGGAATATGACATTATATTGCTGGATGTCATGCTGCCGAAACTGACCGGCTTCGAAGTCTGCCAGCAGATCCGTGAATTCTCCAATGTACCGGTGATCATGCTGACCGCCAAGGGCGATGATATGGATAAGATTCTGGGACTGGAATATGGCGCGGACGATTACATAACAAAGCCTTTTAACATTCTGGAAGTGAAAGCCAGGATCAAAGCCATCTTCCGCCGGATGGAGCCGAAGAAAGGATCGACAGAGAATACAGGGATTCTGGAAAGCGGCGATATGAAGCTGGATCGTGACGGCAGAAGAGCCTATATTCAGGGCAGGGAGATCGGACTGACGGCCAAGGAGTTCGAAGTGTTGGAACTTTTGATGTTGAATCCCGACAAGGTATACAGCAGAGAGAATCTGCTGAAACTGGTATGGGGCACAGACTATCCCGGAGATGTACGCACGGTGGATGTACATATCCGGAGACTGCGCGAGAAAATCGAGTCGAATCCCAGCGAGCCCAGATACGTGCACACCAAATGGGGTGTCGGGTACTACTTTAATAATAAGTGAGACTAAGAGAACCGACAAAGATAAGAGGAAAGGATTCGTCATGCTTGCATGTAAGAATCAATTTCTCTTATCTTTGAAGGTGGCTCGAATAGAGCCACCGCCACGCAAATGAACAAAAGTAGCTGCGAAGCAGCGGAGAGCACGATTCATCGTGCGATTTTGTGAATGGCGTGGGAAGGTTCGGAACTGAGGTTTTTATACTGTGAAAAAATGGAATAAAGAACGTTTTGCAACTATATGGGAAAAGCTGGAGAGCATGATCGCGCTTCGAAGTCTGCGGGCGAGGATCTTCCTGCTGACACTGGTGATCGGACTGGTGCCCTGTATTGCCATGCGCCACGGTATCGTGAGCAATTATGAGGATTTGGCGGTGGAACAGCGGATCACGGTGGTACAGAACCAGTTGATGATCCTGGCCAACCATCTGGTCAGCAATAACTATTTAAGCAGCCACGGTGTCCGGGAGGATACCGGCAATTCCAGAGAAGTCATCAATGCGGAGCTGGAGATGTTGTCCAATCTGTACGAAGGCCGCGTTATGATCATCAACAAGAATTTCAAGGTGGAAAAGGATACCTATGGCATCAGTGAGGGAAAGACCATCATTTCCGAGGAGGTCATCAAGTGTTTTCAGGGGGAAAACATTTCCCACTATGACCCGGAGCACGGTTACATAGAGATGACCACCCCCATCATGGATACCACGGCAAATACTACGGACGAAAACGGGAAAAAGAACCCGGATGCCATCCGCGGTGTTATGCTGACCAGTATTTCCAATGACAGTATCGTAAATGCCAAGGAAGTGCTGAACCGTAAGGCGTACATTCTGGAAGTGATTATGATGGTGGCAATTCTGGCCCTGGCAATCATATTATCCAGAGCTTTGACGCGGCCTTTCAACAGAGTCACGCAGGCTATCAATGCGGTGAAGGAAGGATTCAGTGATGAGACGATCTCCGTGCCGGATTACGTGGAGACGGTACATATCGTAGATGCTTTCAACCAGCTTCTGAAGCGAATGAAGGCATTGGATGATTCCAGACAGGAATTCGTGGCAAATGTGTCCCATGAGCTGAAGACTCCCATGACATCCATCAAGGTACTGTCTGATTCTCTGTTGGCGCAGGAAAATGTACCGGCGGAGCTGTACCGTGAATTCATGGAAGACATTGCTTCCGAGATCGACAGAGAGAACCAGATCATCACAGATCTGCTGGCACTGGTAAAGATGGACAAGAAGGTACAGGATCTGAATATTGTATCGTTGAATATCAATGATCTGACGGAACTGATCTTAAAGAGACTACGGCCCATCGCCCGGAAGAAGGATGTGGAAGTGGTATTTGAGAGTGTTCGCCCTGTGGTGGCAGAGGTGGATGAAGTCAAGATGACGCTGATCATGACGAATCTGGTGGAAAATGCCATTAAATATAATAAGGATCATGGCTGGGTGAAGGTGGTACTGGATGCGGATCATCAGTATTTTACCTTCGAGGTCAGCGATTCCGGAATCGGTATTCCGGAGGAAGCTCTGGCGCATATCTGCGAGCGTTTCTATCGTGTGGATAAGTCTCATTCCAGAGAGATTGGCGGAACGGGACTGGGACTGGCAATTACCAAAAGTGCAGTTCTGATGCACAAGGGATCCCTTACGGTGACCAGTACTGAGGGACAGGGTTCCTGCTTCCTGGTGAAGATCCCGCTGACGTATATCGCTTCTTAGGCGGAACTGTTGTAAGAAAGATTGTGTAGTTATGAAGAGAATAAAAAAATATGTTTTGACCGGTCTGCTTCTGATGCTGTTGGCAGCTCTGACCGGCTGTGGTACGAGGGAGCCGGAGACCGGCAAAAAGATATCGGTGTACTATATAAATACCGCAGAGACAAAAGTCGAGGTACATGACCAGTATCTGAACACCAAGACACCGGAGGAGCAACTGGAAGAGATGATGAAGTTTCTTTCCACTACCCCGGAAAAACTGGAGTATAAGGCGCCATTTGACATGGGGTTTCAGGTTCTGGATTATGAAGTGGAAGACGGAAAGCTTGTGATCAATGTGGACAAGACATATTCCGAACTTTCTGCTACCACAGAGGTATTGGTGCGGGCGGCCATCGTGAGGACGCTGACACAGCTGTCCAGCGTAAAATATGTGTCGATCACCGTGGAAGGAAGTCAGTTATATGACAATGCGGGGGAACTGGTGGGATGGATGAATGCCGATCAGTTCATCAATAATGACGGTAACGAGATCAACACCTATGAACTGGTAAAAGTAAAACTGTATTTTGCCAATGAGGACGGTGATAAGCTGATTGCTGCCTACAGAGAAAAGCATTATTCCACCAATACACCTTTAGAGCGATTTGTGGTGGAGGAACTGATTGCGGGGCCCAGCGGGCAGATCGAGGGGCTGTATCCCGTGATCAACCCGGAGACCAAGATCATCAATATTCTGACCAAGGACGGCATCTGCTATGTGAATCTGGATTCAAATTTCCTGACTGTAGTGAACAATGTTTCCACGGAGGTGGCAGTCTATTCTATCGTGAATTCACTGGCGGAACTGGATAATATCAACAAGGTGCAGATTCTGGTCAACGGAGAAGTACCGTCTACTTTCAGCAATTCCACTTTTGAGCGGAATCTGGATTATGTGACGACTTTGGAACAGTAAATTATGAATTTATATGGACGCGGATTGTTTTGCGGTTGTCTGGCAGGACAGTCCGGGGGGAGCAGGAGCGTGAAGCACTTGCGGAAGGGAGCTTGATGAGACGACCGCTTTTTATAGCGTGTCTGTGCCTCGTGATAGCGCTCGCCATAGGAAGAATACTGACAGGGGCAGACACCGGGGAAAACGGCGTACTGCCGCCTGACGGAAGTCCGGTGAGGATCACGGGACGGATAGACACAAGAACTTCTGAAGAAATTATTCTGAAATCAATTTTTATTATTCAAAACGATCTAAAATATTCCTATTCTGGAAAATTACAATGTGAGCTGACAAACGAACAGGATGCCCAGGACCTCAGACTGGGGCAGCAGATTGGCGTGGAAGGGATTTTTTCGTGCTTTGATACTGCAACGAATCCCGGGGAATTTGATGCGCAGGCATATTATGCAGCGAAGGGCATAGGCGGCAGAGTTCGGAAAACACAGATTCTGGTAACAGGGGCAGACTATAGTTTTTTGCGAGAAAAACTGTTTGCTTTTCGAATGATATTGCATGACAGGCTGGCAAAGGTATTTCCGGCGAAAGAAGCTTCCATTATGCAGACATTGCTGCTGGGGGAGAAGGAGGAACTGGATACTGAGGTAAAGGCGCTGTACCAGAGGAATGGGATTGCCCATATTTTAAGTATCTCCGGGTTGCATATTACGTTGCTGGGGATGGGATTGTACCGGCTGCTTAAGAGGTTGGGGGCACCGGTCAGAGTGGCAGCGGCGGGAGGTGCCGTTGCTTTGCTTTTGTATGGCATGATGACAGGCATGAACGTATCGGCCAGCCGTGCCATTGGTATGTATCTGTTGCAGATGCTGGGGATATTCGTGGGCAGGACTTATGATATGTTAACCGGACTTGGGGTGTTGGCGGTACTGTTGGTCTTGCAGGAACCGGAGAGACTGGTAGATGTCAGTTTTTTAATGTCCTTTGGGGCGGTACTGGGGATCTGTGTGTTGACGCCGGTGTTTGCAGGGGAAGGCCGGGAAGGTGATGCTGGGGCGGAACTGGCCAGCGGTGCGGGGGCAGGTCTTGAAGAGAAACAGAAGCTTGGTGGAAAGAGAGGCCCTGGTACGATACCGGACACTGGTAAGAGGTCAGATTTTGACGCGGAACGGGAAAGCAGATGGAATTATTTTAGAGTACCGGCATGGTTTCGGACCGTGACAGATATTCTGGGCGACTCTGCTTATGAGAGAAACAAGCACCGGGAAGGCTGGCGGAAGGTGGTGTATGAAGGAGTCTGCCGTGTGATGTCGGCGGTTAAAAGCGATTTTGCCGCCAGTGCCGGAGTTATCCTGTTTACACTGCCGATACAGCTATGGTTCTTTTATGAGATTCCGGTCTATTCGGTATTACTGAATCTGCTGGTGTTGCCCTTTATGAGTGTAGTGGTGGCAGGTGGAATACTGTCGTTGATCCCGGGACTGGGAATTGCCGGAACGGTGGACTGTCTGATCCTGTGGTGGTATGAGTGGATCTGCGAGCGGTTCGAAGAACTGCCGGGAGCGGTATGGTGCGTGGGAAGACCTGCGGTGTGGCAGATCGTCATTTATTATATGGGGATTATTCTGTTGATTCTTGGCAGAAAATATGCGGAAGAGAGGAGACGACGAAGAGCTTATGCGGCTTATGTGACGAAAATTAATGGTGGAGTCTGGCATTGCTCTGAAAGCGACAGGTGGAGAACACGTGGAGTAGATGACCGCGTTAAGGGGAGAAAAAGGGAGAGTAACAGAAAAAAGATTCAGCATTCCGACAGGCACTCCGAAATATGTTCCACGAGAGGATGGCATGCTTTGGCGAAATTTTGGTGTACATGGCAGGGAGTGATGACATATAGGAACGGAGTTTTGCGCCGGATTATAGCCGTAATGATTTTAATATTATTAGTTGGTTTACTGACCGGCAATTTTGACCGGGGGAGCCGTGTGACTTTTCTGGATGTGGGTCAGGGAGACGGTATCGTGGTGGAGACCGCACAGGGTGCCTATCTTTTTGACTGTGGCAGCACCAGCCGGAAGAAAATCGGGGAATATGTGCTGAAGCCTTATCTCAGGAGCCGGGGAATCCGGTCCCTGCGCGGTGTGTTTGTCTCGCATCCCGATGAAGATCATATGAATGGAGTATTGGAATTGCTGGAAAGTGGCGGAGAATCGGGAATTACTGTGGAGCAACTGTTTCTGCCGGCAATCGCGGAAGCGGAGCGTAAGGAGGCTTTTGAAAAATTGCTTGTTGCCGTGGAACATACCGGAGTACCGGTAAGTTATATAAAATGTGGCGATGAGATCAGAGACAGCTGCCTCCGGCTGCTGTGTCTGCACCCGGAGGAGAATACAACCCTTGCGGATGCCAATGCCTATTCGGAATGCTTCTATGTGGAGGTATTTGCGAAGACAGTGAAGTGGGGCGCGGCAGAGGGGATGGAAACAAGTGGCGAGGGTAGAAGAGCTACTAGCGAAGTGTCCGGTGAGAACGGTAGTTTCGCTGTCGGAGTTACTGGTGAGAGAACCGGTCATGGTGACACCGGCGAAAGGAAAAATTCCGATGTGGATGCCGGGAAGCTAAGTATTCTCCTGACAGGAGATGTGGAAGGAGACGGGGAGCGGCAACTGACGCAGGAATTGCTGGAACTGCGGGTGCAGCAGGAATCACAGGTTTTGCGGGAATCACGGACGTCGCAGGAATTGCAGAAGTCGCAGACACTGCAAGAACAAGGGGGCTTCAAAGTAGATGTTTTAAAGGTGGCGCACCACGGTTCCGGTTATTCCACCAGCGCGGATTTCCTTGCTGCCGCCAGCCCCACCGCCGCAATCATTTCCTGCGGCCGCAACAATTCCTACGGACATCCCCATACCGCGACGTTACAGCGTCTCGAAGATGCTGGGGTCTCCTGGTACAGCACCACCGACTACGGAGCCCTGACAATAACCGTCGACAGCCATGGAAACCGGCTGCGAGGGTATCTGGACAGAAAGTAAACCGTTACGCTTCTAGGGAGTTGGGGCGTAGGAGGAAGAAAAGTAAGAATAAGCCCCGGGGAAATCGATGGAGCGGGGCGTGAGAGGAAGAAAAGTAAGAATAAGCCCCGAGGAAGTCAGGTAGCCGGGGCGTGAAAGGAAGAAAAGTAAGAATAAGCCCCGAGGAAGTCAGGTAGCCGGGGCGTGAAAGGAAGAAAAGTAAGAATAAGCCCCGGAAAAATCGATGGAGCGGGGCGTAGGAGGAAGAAAAGTAAGAATAAGCCCCAGGGAAGTCGAGAAGCCGGGAC
>JBNMJR010000025.1:0-18101 GCA_050873925.1 Acetatifactor sp. | reverse complement strand
TCTTAGGTCCTACCGGTGTAGGTAAGACAGGACTGTCCAAGGCACTGGCAGAGGCAATGTTCGGCTCCGAGGATGCCATGATCCGTGTTGATATGTCTGAATATATGGAGGGGCATTCGGTCTCCAAGATGATCGGATCACCGCCCGGATATGTGGGATTTGAAGAGGGCGGACAGCTGAGTGAGAAGGTTCGCAGGAACCCGTACTCCGTTGTTCTGTTTGATGAGATCGAGAAAGCCCATCCGGATGTGTTTAACGTCCTTTTGCAGGTGCTGGATGACGGTCATATCACAGATTCCAAGGGACGCAAGGTCAGCTTCAAGAATACCGTGCTGATCATGACTTCCAATGCGGGCGCACAACGTATCGTGGATCCCAAGAATCTGGGCTTTGCCACGGAGAAGAGCGAGACGAAGGATTACGAGAAGATGAAATCCAATGTCATGGAAGAGGTAAAGCGCAGCTTCAAGCCGGAATTCATCAACCGTATCGATGATATTATCGTGTTCCATCAGCTGAACAATGAGAACATGAAGGAGATCGTGAATCTGCTGGCATCCAATCTGTACAAGAGATGTGAGGATCAGCTGGGAATCCACCTGACCATCACCGCAGCGCTGAAGGAGCATCTGGTGTCCAAATATGCGGACAACAAGATGGGAGCAAGACCCTTGAAGCGTGCAATCCAGTCCGTGGTGGAGGATGCTCTGGCAGAGGAGATCCTGCAGAAAAAGGTAGTACCGGGAGATAAGGTATCCGCCGGATTCAAGGATGGAAAAGTTGTATTTACGGTAAAGAATTAATCATTTGTAACTATTCAGTCACTCAATTCGCAAAATCGCTCTTGCAGAGCTTTCCTTTTGCTCATTGAGGTTACTTCGTCCTATAAACTATGTCAAATGTTCTTACGAATGCAAGCATTCGACGTACATATGACATAATTTACATGACTCTGAATAGTTACAAAATAAATAAAACTTTTTGTAGAAAAACAGGGTGAGATATATTATACTGTAACTATTCAGAACCCATTCGCAAAGGACGAAAGAGAAAGATGTATGCGGATGCAGTTACTTTCAGGAGGACAGACAGATGGCAGTAGTGGAAGAAATACTTCGCAGTGAAGCAGACGGATCTATCAGCTTTGGTAATCACAAGCTGGCCAAGAAGGCAAAAGTGGAAGATTATGAGCATGCAGGAGATCTGCTGAAGGTTAAGACCTACAATGAGATGACAAAGCTGGAAAAGAACGGCATGTTTTTATATGAATCTGTTCCCGGAACCAGTGTACTGGAGTTCAAGGAAGCCGATAACAGCGTGGAGTTCATCGTAGAAGGTGACGAGGATTCCCAGATCACCGTAGGACTGAAGGACGATACCGAGTACGAAGTATTTATCGACGGTAAGAACGTAGGAACCATGAAGACCGGACTTGGTGGCAAGCTGAGCCTGAGCGTAGAACTGGAAGCGGCAGGGGAAGTACCTGTTAAGATCGTAGAGGCGTAAGGACGCACTGCAAAGGAGTCCAGGCACGGAGGATATTGTAGTACTTCGTGACTGGGCTCTTTTTTAAATATTTTGAGCTTTCCGGAGGCGGTTTTGCAAAGGGGCCCGGAATAGCTATTATGACGATTGAGGAGAGAGCATGGCAAAAGGAAAGACGGCCACTGTATTTTTCTGTCAGAACTGTGGCTATGAATCCACGAAATGGCTGGGACAATGCCCCGGCTGCAGAGAATGGAATACTTTCGTGGAAGAGACGATAGATAAAACAGAATTGAAAAATACCGGAAACGGTGCAAAGAGAGACCGAAGAGAGGCATCGGAACCCTGTGTACTGTCTGAAATCGCCATCCGGGAGGAAAATAAGACCCTCACCGGGATCAGGGAACTGAACCGGGTGCTGGGAGGCGGTATCGTGCAGGGATCTCTGACACTGGTAGGTGGAGGCCCTGGTATCGGTAAATCCACACTGCTATTGCAGGTCTGCCATAACCTGTCCACGGCGGGACATAAGGTATTGTATATTTCCGGAGAGGAATCCAAGGTACAGATCAAGATGCGGGCGGATCGTCTGGGGGCATTTTCGGAGCATATGCTGTTATTGTGCGAGACGAATCTGGATATTATCAGTGAAGTGATCCGTAAGAGTAAGCCGGAGGTCGTGATCATCGATTCCATCCAGACCATGTACAACGAGAATGTGTCGGCGGCACCGGGAAGTGTGTCCCAGGTAAGGGAATCCACCGGTATTTTGCTGCAGCTGGCGAAGGGGTTGGGAATCTCTATCTTCATTGTAGGCCATGTGACCAAGGAAGGCACGGTGGCGGGGCCCAGAGTGCTGGAACATATGGTGGACACGGTACTTTATTTTGAAGGGGACAGACATGCTTCCTACCGTATCCTGCGGGGCGTGAAGAACCGTTTCGGCTCTACCAATGAAATCGGCGTCTTCGAGATGCGGGAAACGGGACTGGCGGAGGTCAAGAACCCTTCGGAATATATGCTGAACGGACGGCCGGAGAATGCCAGCGGTTCCGTGGTGGCGTGTACCATGGAGGGCACCAGACCACTTCTGATCGAGTTGCAGGCGCTGGTGTGCCACAGTAATTTCGGTATCCCCAGAAGACAGACTACCGGTACGGATTTCAACCGTGTGAATCTGCTGATGGCAGTATTGGAAAAACGCTCGGGAGTACAGCTGTCCTCCTGTGATGCCTATGTGAATATCACCGGCGGTATCAAGATCCAGGAACCGGCCATTGATCTGGGAATCGTGCTGGCAATTCTGTCCAGCTTCCGGAATAAGGCATTGAACCCGAAAATGGTAGCTTTCGGAGAAGTGGGATTAAGCGGCGAAGTCCGTGCGGTCAGCATGGCGAAACAGCGTGTGGCAGAGGCGGAGAAGCTGGGCTTCGAGGAATGCGTGGTGCCTTATGTGTCACTGGAAGAATGTAAAAAAGGAAGTAAGATCCGCGTCATCGGCGTCAGCTCCGTGCAGGATGCCATGGACCGGTTGTTCTAAAAATCTTTTTGGGATTTCATTATGAGCATTATGAGGAGGACAAAGATATGCCCGTGAGAATAGGAATTGATATCGGCAGCAGTACCACGAAGATCGTAGCGTTTGAAGGAGAACACATGCTTCCGCCTATGGCGGTCAAGGCAGACAGTCAGGTGGCATCCCTCTACGGTGCCTTCGGAAGATACCTGTATGAGAATAATCTGGAACTGTCGGATGTGGAAGGCGTCTACATCACCGGTGTAGGCAGCAAATACGTGGAAAAATCAGTATATGATCGTCCGACCTATAAGGTGGATGAATTCATTGCCACAGGAACCGGCGGCTATTATCTCACGGATAAAAAGGAAGTCATCGTCATCAGCATGGGCACCGGTAGCTTTTTCGTCAAGGTGACGGAGAATGAGATGAAGCATCTGGGCGGTGTTGGCTTAGGCGGCGGAACCATCTGTGGTCTGTCCTCGATCATACTGAATACCGGGGACATCCATGAGATCGTACCCCTGTCCCGCAAGGGTGATGTGGCAAAGATCGATCTGCGGATCGGCGATCTGGCCAAGGAAAAGCTCCCGGGTCTGAATCTGGACGTGACTGCATCCAATTTCGGCAAAGCAGACGCCCAGTCCAAGCCCGAGGACATTGCAGCCGGTATCGTACATATGGTCATTGAGAACATCTGTCAGGCCGGCATTCTCGCCTCCCTGAACACCGGCATCAAGGATTACATCCTCATCGGCGGCCTGACCAAATTCTTCGAGTGCCGCCAGATCATCGAGGACTTCAAGAGCCTGTGGGATGTGAAGATTACTATTCCGGAGTACTCTGATTATGCTACCGCTATTGGGTCAGTGATTGCGCCGGATGCGGAGAAAGAGGAGATTTAACGGGTGGAAAAGGAAAAGAGGGATTGATTTCTCAATCCCTCCTGGTGTATAATCTACTTAGAAAGTGAGTCGAAGGTGAAAATTCCGATTTGCCCTCAGTTTTGAAAAACTAATAAGAGATAAGCATCCTAGACTTTGGACGGTTGGGGATGCTTATTTCTTTTTGTTATTATCGTCACCATGTCTGTCAATGTATGATAAAGCTGCAAAGACAACTAACAATAGAGTAAGTACTTCCATCGTATTCATGGGCATCACCCTCCTTATGTAAGACTAGAGGGCATCTAACAATCGGAAAATCGCATCCGCTTTCTGTTCGATTACACAAATACAGTATAGCATGATTCGAACATATGTTCAATAATGAGATGAAAAACATTTCTTGCAATCAATATGCAATAAAGAAGCCCCCCCGGCATGGTTTGATCATTTAGATCGTATCATGCCGGGGGGAATTTGTATCCAAAAGTGTCTAAGTGTTACCAAAACAGAAAACAAAAAAAGCCGATAAAATCGACTTTTTAAAGCAGGGGAAGAGGGGATCGAACCCCCGTTAACGGTTTTGGAGACCGCCGCACTACCGCTGTACTATTCCCCTATGAAATTGTATCAGCTGAATCACTGACGAAAGCTATTATAGCATAGATGTTTACCATTTAGCAAGTGAAAATTTTAAATTTTTGCAAAAACTTTTGCAATTCCAAAGGAAACTGCAAAAAATACCTTATAACACAATTAAAGCAGCCGCAGGCGGGAAACCTGCAGCCACTTTAATTGTGTAAAAGGGGAATTCTTCCGGAAATCTACTTATATAAGCGGTTCGGCTCTCACCGAACATCCTAAGTATATTACAGATTTCGGCTTTTGTCTACTATTTTTTTGCATAAATTTTACAAAAGGAAACTTTTCTATGGCGAAATCAAGGCGGGAATCGGAGAGAAATGTATATAATCAGATACATAGGGGGAAAAGCTTGCTTCCTGGCGCGGATTTCGTGTAATATAGGTAGTAAATGAGTATGAGAAAGTACGGCAGATAAGAGCTGTACGGAAATGAGGGAAAATATGGAACAGCATTTTAATACCCCGGCGGAGGTCATTGATACCAACATGAAGGCCGGAGAGGGCAAGGCACATCTTCCTCTGGGCAAGATGATCCTGTTAGGCATTATGGCGGGCGCTTTCATCGCACTGGGCGGAGCTACCAGCAGTACCGCAGCACACGCTATTGAAAATGTAGGTCTGGCACGATTCGTAGCCGGTATCATCTTCCCTGTGGGACTGATGATCATTGTATTTGTAGGCGGAGAACTTTTCACCGGTAACTGCCTGATCGTCATGGACGTGGTTGGCAAAAAGGTGACCTGGTTCGAATGTATCCGCAATCTGATCGTGGTATACTTCAGCAATTTGATTGGCGCGCTGATCATTGATACCCTGATCTATTTTTCCGGAAATCTGGATTACACCGGCGGATTGTTGGGTGCTTACGCTATCAAGGTGGCAGTCGGCAAGGTAGGTATTTCTCCCCTGAAGGGAATCACCTCCGGCATCCTGTGCAATATTCTGGTATGTATTGCTATCCTGATGGCTGCGGCAGCTACGGATATCGTAGGTAAGGTCTGGGCGATCTTTTTCCCCATCATGGCCTTCGTAGTCGGTGGTTTCGAGCACTGTGTTGCAAATATGTTCTACATTCCTGTAGGCATGATGGCTGCGCAGAATCCCGCTTACGTGGCAAAGGCACAGGAAGCTTACGGTCTGACCGCAGAGCAGATCCAGAGATTGACGGTACTGCACAGCCTGAATAATTTCATTCCCGTTACGATCGGCAATATCTTGGGAGGAATGGTATTCGTAGGAATCCCCTGCTACTTTATTTATAAGAAGAAGTGGCAGAAATGGCATGAGGACTCCAAGACTGCATAAGACGAGTCACAAAGTAAATACAGAGCAGAACAGGAGCAGCCTGGGATAATGATAAGATCCCCGGCTGCTTTTTGCTTATAGGATGAACCGGATATGGATTTTCAGAATTATAAACGAAATATTAAATCGCATTTTCACACATGTAATATAAAAACAACAGAAAAAACGAGATAAAACGAGAAAATAAAAGAAATAATATTTTAAATAACTGTGAATGCGTTTGAAAAACTCGGCATATAAAACTAATATAAGCTATAGAAATTAGCACTCGATAAAAATGAGTGCTAACAAATGAAAAAGAGTAATATGATATTTAAATAGTTATAAGGAGGCAGTTGTCATGAATTTGAAACCCTTAGGTGACAGAGTAGTATTAAAACAGTTAGTTGCAGAGGAGACTACCAAGTCCGGTATCGTGCTCCCCGGTCAGAATAAGGAAAAGCCCCAGCAAGCAGAAGTTGTTGCTGTCGGCCCCGGCGGTGTCGTAGACGGCAAGGAAGTAAAGATGGAAGTTAAGGTTGGCGATCAGGTCATCTATTCCAAATACTCCGGAACCGAAGTAAAGCTGGACGACGAAGAGTACATCATCGTAAAGCAGAGCGACATCCTTGCAATTATTCAGTAATTGCAAAAACTTAATAAGAAATTAGGACAGAGAACAAATAAAATTGGAGGCTGATTATTATGGCAAAAGAGATTAAATACGGCGCTGAAGCCCGTGCAGCATTAGAGGCTGGTGTAAACCAGCTGGCAGATACCGTAAGAGTAACCCTGGGACCCAAAGGAAGAAACGTAGTACTGGATAAGTCCTTCGGTGCACCCCTGATCACCAACGATGGTGTTACCATTGCAAAAGAGATCGAGCTGGAAGATGCATTCGAGAACATGGGTGCACAGCTGGTAAAAGAAGTAGCTACCAAGACCAACGATGTAGCCGGTGATGGTACCACCACCGCAACCGTTCTGGCACAGGCTATGGTAAATGCCGGTATGAAGAACCTGGCAGCAGGTGCTAACCCTATCATCCTGAGAAAAGGTATGAAGAAAGCAACCGCATGTGCAGTAGAAGCCATCGGTAAGATGAGCCAGAAAGTAAACGGCAAGGAGCACATCGCAAGAGTAGCAGCAATCTCCGCAGGAGATGAGGCTGTAGGACAGCTGGTTGCAGATGCTATGGAGAAGGTTAGCAACAACGGTGTTATTACCATTGAAGAGTCCAAGACCATGCAGACCGAGCTGGATCTGGTAGAAGGTATGCAGTTCGACAGAGGTTATATCTCCGCTTACATGGCAACCGATATGGATAAGATGGAAGCTGTTCTGGATAATCCTTATATCCTGATCACCGACAAGAAGATCTCCAACATTCAGGAGATTCTGCCTCTGTTAGAGCAGATCGTTCAGTCCGGCGCTAAGCTACTGATCATCGCCGAGGATGTAGAGGGTGAGGCACTGACCACCCTGATCGTCAACAAGCTGCGTGGTACTTTCAATGTAGTAGCTGTTAAGGCTCCCGGCTATGGCGACAGAAGAAAAGCTATGCTGGAGGATATCGCAATTCTGACCGGTGGTACCGTAATCAGCTCCGAGCTTGGTTATGAACTGAAGGATACCACAATGGATATGCTGGGTCGTGCAAAATCCGTTAAGGTACAGAAAGAGAACACCGTAATCGTAGACGGTGAGGGCGACAAGGAAGCATTACAGTCCAGAATCGCACAGATCAAGAAGCAGATCGAAGAGACCACTTCTGATTTCGACAGAGAGAAATTACAGGAGAGACTGGCTAAGCTGTCCGGCGGTGTTGCAGTGATCCGCGTAGGTGCTGCTACCGAGACCGAGATGAAGGAAGCCAAGCTTCGTCTGGAAGATGCTCTGGCAGCTACCAGAGCAGCCGTAGAGGAAGGCATCATCTGTGGTGGTGGTTCCGCATACATCCATGCATCCAAGGAAGTTGCCAAACTGGCAGCCAGCCTGGAAGGTGATGAGAAGACCGGTGCAGGCATTGTCCTGAAAGCACTGGAAGCTCCTCTGTATCACATCGCAGCAAACGCAGGACTGGAAGGCAGCGTTATCATCAATAAGGTACGTGAGTCTGAGGTCGGTGTCGGCTTCGATGCTCTGAAAGAGGAATATGTAGATATGGTAAGCGCAGGCATCCTGGATCCCGCAAAGGTTACCAGAAGCGCTCTGCAGAACGCTACCAGCGTAGCAAGCACACTGCTGACTACCGAAAGCGTTGTAGCTAATATCAAAGAAGACACCCCCGCAATGCCCGCCGGCGGAGCAGGCATGGGCGGAATGATGTAAGCGTCAGGACCCCTTCGACGCAGCCGTGACATAAAGAGGACCCGATCTCCAAGCTCGCTTGAGAGGTCGGGTACTTTTTATGTTACGGATATGACGAAGTCCAGCGGATATCGCATGAATTACGAAGTAATTTATGCGATACCCGCTGCTGCGTCGAAGCACGGGCGCTGCGAAGCAGAGCGATTTTCGAAGATAGAGCGGATGCACCCCCTTGACTCTCCCCCAAAAACCTCTTAAACTTATCTCAAACCAACACATCAAAGAAAGAGGTATACCCCTATGAATCGTTTTGAATACATCGTAGAAAGCATTGACGGCGATTACGCCCATCTTCGCAGAACGGACATCGAATCCGATGAATTAAAACTGGTGGCCCGTGCGCTGCTTCCGCCTGAGATCATGGAGGGCACGAAGCTGTTGTACGAGTGGATGCAGTACTCCATCATGGAATAACTTCGGAGGATCACAATGAAACTATTATATGCAGAGGATGAGCCCGGTCTGTCCGAAGCAGTGCTGGACATTCTCACTTATTACAAATATCAGGTGGATGCGGTGGATAACGGCACCGACGCTTATGACTATGCCAAAGCAGAACATTATGATGGTATCATTCTGGATGTCATGATGCCGGGCATGAGCGGGCTGGAGGTGCTGCAGAAGCTGCGGCAGGAGGGCTGCCGGACCCCGATCATGCTGTTGACTGCCAAAGCAGAGATCGAAGACCGCGTTACCGGGTTGGATCTTGGAGCGGATGACTATCTCCCCAAGCCCTTTGCCATGAAAGAACTGCTGGCGAGGGTCCGGGCCATGCTGCGCCGGAGAGAGGAATATACTCCCAACGTGCTGACCTGCGGAGATCTGGCATTGAATCAGCAGGACTATACCCTGAGTTCCCCCACAGACAGTGTGGTGCTTCCGAAACTGGAATACCGGATGATGGAAGCCCTGATGTTACATCAGGATGGCTATCTGTCCACGGAAGAACTGTTGACGAAGGTATGGGGATACGATACGGAAGCGGAGCCCGGCGTGGTCTGGGTCTACCTGTCCTATCTGCGAAAGCGTTTTGCCACATTGCAGTCCAAAGTGACGATCCAGGCGAAGCGCGGTGTGGGCTACCGGCTGGATAAGGAGGATTGTCATGATTAAGGTCCTGCGTAAAAAATTTATCCGGACAGCGATGCTGGCAGTGACGGTTCTGTTGGTACTTTTGTTGGGGGCCATTAATCTCATCAATCTGGGAATGGTACAGCGGGATCTGAAAGATACGCTGCAAATGGTGGCAGATAGAGTGGACAAGCCGGACAATGATCTGGTAAATACCGCGTATTTTCAGGTAAAAATAGATGGCAGTGGGAATGTGACTTCCGTGGATGTTACTCATGTGACAGGTGTAGACGAGAAACAGGCGAGCAGCTATGCTCTGGAAATCTACGAGAAATATTCCACGGATACGGCAGGGCAGGAAAACATTCCGGCAGCGCCCGGAGAGCCGGATGTGGAGAATCCGCTCCCACAAGCCCCTGAAGCGAATGAAGCCATACCGGAGGAAAATTCACCGGAGGACAATGGGAGTATCCCGGATGCAGGCAATCCCGGAAATTTGTCCGGCAAGGAGATCAATCCCAAGGCAGCCATGCGTGACCCGGCAGCCCAGAGTACCGGGAGAACCTCAGGCTACCTCTATCTGGCACATCCGGACACCACGGGACAGAACATGACGGACATTATTTTTCTGGATCCCCGGAAGGAAGAATTAAGCTGCCTGCGGGTGTTTGCCCTGTCTGCGGGACTGGGTGTAGTGTGCCTGGCGGGAATGTACCTGTTCGTCCGCAGACTTTCCCGCAAGGCCATAGAGCCCATTGCGGAAAGCATGGAAAAGCAGAGACAGTTTATCACCGATGCGGGGCATGAATTAAAGACACCGCTAGCCATTATTTTGTCCAATACCGAAGCCATGGAGCTCTATCAGGGCGAGAGTAAATGGAGCCGCAATATCAGAGAGCAGGTAGGACGACTGGATGGTCTGACAAAGAATCTGCTCATGTTGTCCCGCATGGAAGAGTATTCCGAAAATGTGGTGCGGGAGAGTCTGGATCTGGGGGAACTGACACAGAAAATGGCGGAGCCTTTTACAGAGCCGTTAGCACTGCGGGGAATTACTCTGCGGACGGAACTTACCGAAAAGATACAGGTCAGTGCGGTCAGAGAACAGATCGAGCGGCTGTTGAGCGTTTTGCTGGAAAATGCCTTGAAATATGCCAGCGATAACGGAGAAGTGATTGTTTCACTACAGCATAAAAAGGAAGGCCGGAAATCCAAGGCGGTTCTCAGGGTGGAAAATACCTGCACAGAACTTCCTGCGGTGGCACCGCAAGCTCTATTCGAGCGTTTCCGCAGAGGAGATGAGGCCCGCACCCGGGAAAAAGGCGGCTACGGCATCGGACTGGCGGTAGCAAAAGCCTGCGCGGAGGCAAACGGCGGCAGCATCCGGGCAATCTACGAAGAGCCGGACCGGATCTGTTTTGAGATACTGTTAGATACGGTACCATCCGCTTAAGCCGGATTTGCCGGCGCAAAAGCACATGAAAAACGCATAAAGAAGTATAGAAATAACAGACAGTTCACAAAAGCTTCACAGAATTCCGTATTCTGTGGAGCTTTTTCTAAGTTAAATCTAAGGTTGGCATTATACAATGACTTTGTCAGTAAGGGGAAGACAAAGAAAACGAAAATAACTACCCAGAGGATAGAGAACGAAAGGAGCAATTCTTATGAAAAAAACAACAGTTATGAGTTTACTTATGATCACGGCACTGGCAGTCAGCGCCTGCGGAGCTAACACCGATACTGCTTCGGAGACCACAGAAATTACCACAGAGGCGGCGGATACGAACAACACCGATAAGCCCGACGGACAGCCACCTCAGGACGGGCAGGGAGGTCAGGGCGGCCAGGGAGCACAGAACGGCCCCGGTGGTGAGATGGGCCAGCCCCCTGAGGGTGGTCAGGGAGGCCCCGGAGGCAGCGCACCCGGAGGCTTTGGTGGATCCGGCGAGGTGACACAGGGAACCGCAGCCACCACTATTGATACGGATGGCACATACACCTCAGAAACTTATACTTCCACCGGGGATGATGAGAACGCTCTTCGCGTGGACGGCGCAGAGGTAACTCTGACAAACATTACCGTGGATAAGGCTTCCGGTGCTACCTCCAATACCGAGAACGGCGATTTTTACGGAATGAATGCGGCACTGCTGGCAACCAACGGAGCCAATGTTACCATTACCGGTGCTACGGTGACCTCCTCCGCTCAGAACGGTAACGGTGTATTCAGCTACGGAGAAGGGACAGTCGTAAATATTTCCGATTCCACCATCACCACCACCGCAGATAATTCCAGCGGCATCCAGACCACCGGAGGTGGTACCACCAATGCAACGAACCTGACGGTAAAGACTTCCGGTAATTCTTCCGCAGCCATTCGTTCCGATCGTGGCGGCGGCACTGTAGTGGTCAACAAGGGAACTTATGAGAGCAACGGTTATAATTCCCCGGCAGTGTACTCTACCGCTGATATTACCGTGAAAAATGCAACCCTGACCGCCAATAATTCCGAGGCACTGGTCATCGAGGGACAGAATTCCATTACACTGGAAAACTGTGATGTGACCGGCAACATGAGTGACACCAAGGGCAGCAGCTCCGATGAAAACGTGCACAATGTCATGATCTATCAGTCCATGTCCGGCGATGCCGAGGTTGGTACATCCAACTTCAGCATGACAGGCGGCACACTGACCTCTAAAAACGGTGACATGTTCTACATTACCAATACGCATTGCACCCTGAACTTATCCGGTGTCAAGATCGTTAATCAGGACAGCGACGGGGTACTGATGAGAGTGGTCGGCAACAGCGCTTCCCACGGATGGGGCACGGCCGGTTCCAACGGAGCACAGGTGGATGCAACTTTTGACAGTCAGACCGTGGAAGGAGACATCGTGGTGGATACCATTTCCACATTGAATCTGACCCTGTCAAACAACAGCAGCTTCACCGGAACCATCAACATCGTGGACAATGCCGAGGGAGGTACCGCTGTGGATAATAATGCCGTGGTTACTGTAGAAAAGGGCAGCACCTGGACACTGACCGGCAACTGCACCGTCAGCTCTCTGAACAATCAGGGCACCATCAATTACAACGGTTACACCATTACTCTGGCAGACGGCACGATCTTGAAGTAACGACACTGCAGAGAGTGCAATATTTGTCATAAAATAAAAAGAAAACTGGCACGACAGATGCACCGGGAAAAGGTACACTTACAGTATGATTATCAGTGATAAAAGGAGATCCCCTATGAGCGAACAGAGAACCTATCACAATCCTGTACAGAGAGGCTTTTTCCCGGATCCTTCTGTGATCCGTGTCGGCGACGATTATTACATGGTGAATTCCAGTTTCCAGTATTTTCCGGCAATTCCCATTTCCCATTCCAGAGATATGGTGCATTGGCATATCATCGGCCATGCCATCACAAATCCGGAATGGCTGGACATCAGTGACATCCGGGATTCCCACGGAATCTGGGCACCGGATATCGAATATGTGGACGGAAAATACTATATCTATGTTACTTTACGTCTGAATGCGGACGGCAAGCGTGACAATAACGTGATGCGCAGACAGCTGGTCATGGTGTCCGACAAGCCAGAAGGCCCTTACAGCAAGCCGGTATGTCTGGAAGTGGACGACATCGACCCGTCACTTTTTGTAGATGATGACGGCAGCAGATATATGATCATTGCCAAGGCGGCACAGGCGGTTCCCCTGACGGCGGACGGACTGGCGGTGGCGGGCCCGGCAAAAACAGCATGGGAAGGCACCGGCGAACGCTGCTCCGAAGGCCCCCATATCATGAAAAAAGACGGTTACTATTATGCCATTGTGGCAGAGGGTGGCACCGGTTACGGTCACGGGATCAACGTGGGAAGAAGCAGGAATTTCTATGGCCCTTATGAGTGCTCACCCTACAATCCGGTCATGCGTCAGAAGGATCCCGCAGCCCCCATCCAGAGAGCCGGACACGGCAAACTGGTGCAGGATCAGAACGGTCAGTGGTGGTGCTATTATCTCTGCGGCAGACCCAATGAAGGCAATTATACTACCGTAGGAAGAGAGTCGGCACTGGATCCCGTACAGTGGACGGAGGACGGGTGGTTTACCGTTAATGAAGGAAAAGGTCCCAGCCTGACACAGACCGCACCGGATCTGCCGGAGTGCATTTACGACAGAAACCTGTTCGATGATTTTAACGATACGAAACTGAATCTGGAATGGGAGTTCGTCCGCAATCCGGATAACGGTTCCTGGTCCCTGACCGAGCGGCCCGGATATTTCCGGATCTGGACCCGAGACGGACAGCTGAATGAGATCCGTGCGAAAAATACGTTGTTACGCAGAGAACAGGAGCTGTCCTACGTGGCGGAGACAAAACTGGAGTTCTACCCGGATAAGGACGGAGAACAGGCGGGACTGACCTGTTACTACAGCACAGCCACCTATGCCAGATGCTCCCTGTGTTATGAGGGCGGCAGGAAGATTCAGCTGGTCATCAACCGCAACCACGGCGAGGAACTGATGGCGGAAGTGGACAATGTGAAGGAAGCTCCCGTGTATCTGAAGGTGGTGGTGGAGAAGCTGACCAGAACTTTCTATTACAGTTATGACGGAGAAAACTGGGAGCAGGTCGGAGTTCTGGAGAACTGCATTTACCTTTGCGATGAGGGCGTTCCCGACGATCCCAAGCGCCATACCGGTACGCTGGTAGGCATCTATGCCAATAACGGAGGCTGCGGAAGCCGCAAAGCCGCAGATTTTGACTACTTTAAATATGAGGATTAGACAAAAAAGAAGTCCTGATTTTGGCTAAAAGTGCGAAAAAGTCGCAACTGTAAGAAATCTGTTTGCCAAATAGTCGAAATAATGGTAAAATGATTATGATTCGAAATGTAAGAGCTTACATTATTGAATCGACAGGAACAAATGCAACGCATAGTTTCATACATCTCTTTTCAAAGGATCCCGGGTGCGCAACCCGGGATTTTTTGATGCGGTGAAACTTTTTGTGGGAATACTGCGTCAAAATAATAGAAAGCATAAGAAAAAATATGTGTTACAATGAACACCGGAGAAAATCATTGCATGCAATTTTCGAAAAGTGAGGAAAGGATATATGTCGGACAGAAAAAAAGAACAGGCGGTGGAACGTGCCCTGACGGAAGGGTATGAGAAGTATTACCGCCTTGCCTATAGTTATGTACATAATGAAGCGGACGCGCTGGATATTGTACAGGAAGCAGCCTATAAAGCGATATTAAAGAGTGACAGCCTGAAGGAACCGCAATATGTGGAGACCTGGGTATACCGGATCGTGGTCAACGAGGCCTGCAGCTTCCTGCGGAGCCGGAAGGAGAGCGCGGATGTGGACGAGATTCAGGCGGCAAGTGAAGACACCTATGAAAATATTGATTTAAAGCGGGCTATAGAAGATCTGGACCCGAAGGATCGTGCCATCGTTGTTTTACGATTTTTTGAGGACAGGCAGCTGGAGGAGATCGCGAAGATCCTGGATGAGAATCTGAGTACGGTAAAGAGCAGACTGTACCGGGTGATGAAAAAGCTGCGGCTGAATCTTGAGGGCAGCACGGGCTGATTCATAGACTGTTGATATGGACATTGGCAGGGAACTGACCAACATAGCAAAAATATAGGAAGAGATAGCATGACCGATCTGAGAAGACCGGACAGATGGAGAATAGATATGACAGAACAGGAACAGTTGAGACATTTAAAAGAGGAGTATGAGAATATGACAATACCCGAGGCGGGACGGGAACGGCTGCAGGCAGGCATCGACAGAGCCCGGATGGAGAAAAAAAGAGCAGAGCGGGCCAGAAGACGTTCTGCATGGACTGCAGTAGCGGCGGCAGCGGTTGTATTGATCGCTCTGCCCAATACCAATGGACAGATTGCTCATGCCATGGAAAATATTCCCGTGTTGGGAGGTTTCTTCCGACTGGTGACGGTGCGGCAGTACAATTACAGTGATGAGAATCATGATGCAGAGATCGAACTGGCACAGATCACCTATGGAGAGGATACGGGGGGAGGTATTCCAGCGGGAGAGGGCTCCGCCATGGGAGAAATGGCAGTGGGAACAGCGGCCCCGGAAGGAATGGATGCCGGAAGTGCAGAAGGCGCCGGACAGGAGGCTGCTGCAGCAAAGCTGTCGGAGGACGGCATGAAGGAGATCAATCAGGACATGGAGGCCACGGTAGAGGAACTGATCCGCCGGTTCGAGGATACCTTATCCGAGGAAGGCTATCACGGCCTGCATGTATCCCAGGAGATCGTTACGGACAATGCACAGTATTACACTGTAAAATTGAGTGTTCTGGAGACGGAAGCCAGCGGCTATGAACATAATCAGTTTTATACCATCGATAAACAGACGGGAAATGTGGTGACACTGGCAGATATGTTTGCGGAGGGAAGCGATTATCTTACTGTGATCAGCGAGAACATCAAGATCCAGATGCGGGAGCAGATGGCGGCGGATGAAGGAGTGATCTATTTTCTGGATGATGACGACATGCCGGAATTCAATTTCCAGGGGATTACGGAACAGACGAATTTCTATTTTAATGAAAACGGAGACCTGGTCATTGCTTTTGATGAATACGAAGTGGCTCCCGGTTATATGGGAGCTCCGGAATTCGTGATCCCGCAGGAAATTGTGGAAGCATTATATCGATAACAGGCTTGTGGGAATCCCTCGTTTTCCTGTATAATTCTATTAAGAAATTGTTGTGTGAAAGGGGAAAGCGGGATGGATCATAAGAGATTTCATGAGCAATTAAATCAATATCTGGAAGAACTGGACTGCACTGCGAAAGAGCTGGGAGAAATGTCCGGACTGTCATCTGCCACACTCAGCAGGTATCGTTCCGGAAGCCGGATACCGGACGTGGATACCGAAGCTTTTAACGGTATATGCGAGGCAATTAGCAGAATAGCCGGGCAGCGGGGGCTGGAGACACTTACAGACGAAAATGTCAGAGAGAGCTTTCTGCGTTGTCAGGATATGGTGACAGTAGATAAGGAACAGCTGCGAACGAATTTCAATCTGCTGGTGACTGCATTAAATATGAATATAGGCAGATTGTGCCAACAGATCAATTATGACAGTTCCACGATTTTTCGTTTTCGGAATGGCTCCCGTCAGCCGTCGGAGCCGGAAAAATTTGCGGAGGCCGTGGCAAAATATGTAGCGGAAAACTATACGGAAGCAGCAGAATGCGAGAAACTGGCCCGGATTCTGCAATGCGATATCTGCGAATTTACCGAACAAGAACACTGTGCGGATAGAATCAGAAGATGGCTTTTGGAGCCGGGCAGGGAAAAGAAAACCGAAGTAACCCATTTCCTGGAGCAACTGGACCGGTTTGATCTGAATGAGTATATTAAAGCCATTCATTTTGACGAATGGAAGGTTCCGCCGTCGATTCCTTTCCGGCTGTCCACGTCGAAATCTTATACCGGATTGAAAAATATGATGGAAGCAGAGTTGGATTTTCTGAAGGATACGGTGCTAAATAAATCCATGGATCCGGTGATCATGTACAGTGACATGCCAATGGAAGAGATGGCAAAGGATCCGGAATTCCCGAAAAAATGGATGTTTGGTATGGCAATGATGCTGAAAAAAGGATTGCATCTGCACCAGATCCATAATCTGGATCGTTCATTTGAGGAAATGATGCTGGGGCTGGAGAGCTGGATTCCTATGTATATGACGGGACAGATTTCACCGTATTATCTGAAAGCAGGACAGGATCAGGTGTTTCTGCATTTCCTGAAGGTATCCGGGTCTGTGGCTTTGACCGGAGAGGCTATCAGAGGGTATCACAGTGAGGGAAAATATTATCTGGCCCGTTCTAAGGATGAGGTGGCATATTACCGGAAACGTGCCGGAGAACTTCTGGATTCCGCAAGCCCGTTAATGGATATCTATCGGGAAGAAAATGCTGCAGCATTTGAGGCTTTTTTGAATTCCGACGCAGACACCGACGGCAGGAGAAGAAATATTTTGTCCGCACCATCAATATGGATTGCTGACAGAAACTGGCTGAAAGCATTTTTAATACGGCGGGAAGTACCGGAAGAGCAGAGGAAGACGATCCTGATCCATGCGGATACCTTGCGACAACTGAATGAGCATATTTTACAGAAAAATCGTATAACAGATGAGATAACATTGCCGGAACAGGAAGAATTCGCACAATACCCGGTAAATTTTTCACTCAGCGGAATGTTTTGTGAGACGGATATTTCTTATACATGGGAGGAATATCAGGAACATCTGGAGCAGGTGAGAAAGTACGCGCGGACCCACGAAAATTATATTTTGAAAGAGACGAAGGCTCAGACATTCCGGAATCTGCAGATACAGATCCATGAAGGAAAATGGGCCATGGTGTCCAAGGGGAAAGCCCCGGCGATCCATTTCGTGATCTATCATTCCCGGTTAAGGGAGGCTATAGAACATTTTGTACCGCCGGTGGTGGAGGACTAATGACGCTCCAGTTCTTCCCATTCGGGTCCCAATTGCAGACTTCCGTCTTTGCTTCCCACAAAGGTATCGTTATGGCGGTAGATGTGCTCATAGCCTACATCTGCCTCATAACCTCTTCCGTTGGAATCTGTATAGGTATTCACTCCGCGGATACCATCCGAGGATCTGTCATAGATCCGGTCCATCTGCCGGCTGTGGTCATGAATTCCCTGATTGACAATATCGGAGGTTTCCGACAGGGTACGGGATATCTGCTGGGAAGAGCGGATGGCGTTCTGCTGTCGCTGCATGGCACCCTGTATCTGAAT
>JBNMJR010000024.1:0-18642 GCA_050873925.1 Acetatifactor sp. | reverse complement strand
GTGAAGAATATTACCGTCAAACTGTACGACAATGACAGACATGAGCTTCTGAATGAGGAAGACGGTGAGCAGGCCATGGAAGACATTTATCAATGGATCCGCAGGGAGATTCCGGAACTGGGTTAAGACCGGAAGGCTTTCGGATCAGAGAGGCGGTGCATCATGTCGGATATGGCAGCGGGCACTTATGAGATCAGGTGGGCAGAGGAAAAAGACTGGATTCCTGCCATGCATATGATCTGGAAGACATTTTTAAAATTTGAGGCGGTGGATTATACAGAGGAGGGAATCCGGAATTTTTATGATTTTATTACGGATGAACACCTCTATAAGTCGTTTCTGCAGGGAAGATATCAGATGATGGTGGCACTGGACGGTGCAAGAGTCATTGGAGCAGCTTCCGTGCGGAATTATAATCATTTATCACTTCTTTTTGTCGATGAGGAGTATCATCACCGGGGAATTGGACGAGATCTGATGAAGAGAATGTGTGAATATCTGAAAAAAGAGGAAGGGGAACGGTATATGTCGCTGAAAGCAGCCCCGTATGCCGTAGAGTTCTATCGAAAACTGGGGTTTCATGCGGTGCATGAAGAGGAGGCTTTCTCCGGAATACGCGTGACCCCCATGGAGAAATTTTTATAAAACAGAAAAGGATAAGACGTAAATGAAAATTTTTGACCTGGACAGCCCTTTGATGAATGTACTGAACAAAATGGCAGACCTGATGTGGCTCAATATTCTGACCATGATCTGCTGTATTCCCATTATTACTGCAGGAGCAGCGCTGACTTCCATGCATTATGTGGCATTGAAGATCGTGAGAAATGAGGAAAGTTATATTACCAGAAGTTTTTTTAAGTCTTTTAAGACCAATTTCCGCCAGGCAACCCTGATCTGGCTGATGTTTATGCTGGTAGCGGCAGTTCTGGGCGGAGATTACTATATTATCACCAAGTCCGGAATGCAGTTCAGCAAGGTGTTGATAGTATTGATCATGGCAGCGGGAGTGCTGGTGATCTGTACCTTTTTATATGTATTCCCGGTACTTGCCAAATTTGACAATACGATCATGGGAACCATTCGGAATGCGTTTATCATGAGTATTTTGCAACTGCCCAAGACGCTTGTGATGTTTGTAATGGCATTTTTCCCGTTGATCATTTATCTGGTATCTTTAAGACTGATTCCTATTATTTTCCTGTTTGGTTTTTCACTGCCGGCGTATGCTTCAGCAATGCTGTACAACAAATTCTTCCAGAAGCTGGAGGATCAGCTTCTGTCGGAGCAGGAGCCTGCACCGGAAGTTTCACCGGAAGAGGATGAGAGAGTATTCCACGATGAACTGGATGAAAGCCTGAAAACAGACCAAAAGTAACAAGACGTCCTGTGAGACAGTAGACGAGAGGTGTTCAGAGTATGCAAAAGAGAAAACTATGGGAAATTTTTCTACAGTGGATTCTTCCCTGTGTATTGCTGATAGTTGCACTGATCCTGAGTATCTGCGAATTTAATGATAAAATGGATTCAGCCATACGGATAGTGGTGGATGATCAGGCAGAGCAGATCGGCTTTTACTATTCCGCGGGGGTAGATGACAAGCTGGAGGCCCTGGGAGATATTACAAATGCCATGGCAAATATTATGGCAAACCGGCCGGACAGAAGTGATGCCTTCGTATATGAGAAACTGGATACCATTGTGAAAGCCAGCAATGCTTACATGTCTGCTTACTGTGCCGTGAACGGCAAAGGAATGCTGAGTGACCGCCGGGAAATTGATCTGCCGGAGTTAAACTATTACGACAGTATCGGTGGAACTTCCGCGCATTACATTTATGCCAGCTCGGATGGAATCAATGGACAGGCTGCTTTTATCTATGCGTGCCCGATCACGGTATCCGGTAATGTCACCGGATATCTGCTCAGCTATATGGATCCGGACAGTATGACGGACTTCTTCGACAACTCCGTGTATGGAGACAAGGCATTTTTCTCCCTGGTCAACCGGAACGGAACTATTATGGCATGCTACGGAGACACTGACGGAACGACTATTTTACAGAACGATTTCTGGAATTCCCTGAAGGACATTTCAGAAAGTCTGGGAAGCTGGACTCTGTTTGACAGACAGCAACAGAAGGGCAACAGCGGTATTTTACATGTTAAGGAAAACGGTGTAGGCAAGATCATCTGCCATTTCCCGATCCGCGGTACCGAGTGGAATCTGGTAGTTGGTATTGATGAATCCTATTTGTCCGGAATCCAGCAGTCTTTCCGGGGACCCATTGTGAATCTGATTATCAAGATCAGTATCTCCATTGCAGTAGCACTCGTTATTATCACCGGGATCAATATTCTGGTACGTATCAAAGCCTCCGAACACAGTAAGGTGCTGGAGGATAAGGCGGATACCGACCTGCTGACGGATCTGAACAATAAGATGGCCACAGAGCGGAAAATCCGCGAATACATGGAAAAGTATCCGGAGAGACAGGGAGTACTGTTTGTACTGGATGTCGATAACTTTAAGAAGATCAACGATACCATGGGGCATGCTTTCGGAGACGAAGTGCTCCGCAGCCTGGCAGTCCGCCTGCAGTCCATGTTCCGCGCTACGGATATTGTAGGTCGTACCGGTGGTGATGAGTTCATGGTATTTCTGAAGGATATCCGTGAGATCAGTATGATCGAGCGGGAAGGCAAGAAGATCGAGCAGTTCTTCCACCAGTTTGAAGTGGGAGAATATGTAAAATATTCCGTAACGGCCAGTGTGGGAGCAGCGGTCTTCCCCGGTGACGGTAAGTCCTTTGAGGAACTGTATAAAGCCGCAGATAATGCGCTGTATGTGTCAAAAAGACATGGTAAAAACCAGCTTAGCTTCTATAAAAAGCCGGAAAATGAGACAAAGTAGGGTCACTCTTGTGGAATATGTCCAAGAAATGCGGGCGGATTTGTTCAATCTGACAAGCATTTCGAAAAAAAACAAACTTTATAAGCAATTCTTACAATATGATTCAAAATCTTTGTGAAATAGTGGTATGGCACATTTTCGTGATTTTCGTTATACTGAATTCAGATTCAAACGAGACATATCGTTTCACAATGAGAGAAAATAACATTGGTAAATATGAAAGGAGTATTTTCAAATGGCAAGTTTATCTTTAAAGAATGTCTGCAAAGTATATCCTAACGGTTTCGAAGCTGTTAAGGATTTCAACCTTGAGATCGCAGATCAGGAGTTCATCATTTTCGTAGGTCCTTCCGGATGTGGTAAGTCCACCACCCTTCGTATGATCGCAGGTCTGGAAGATATCTCTTCCGGTGAACTGAAGATCGGTGACAGAGTAGTTAACGATGTAGAGCCTAAGGACAGAGATATCGCAATGGTATTCCAGAACTATGCTCTGTATCCTCATATGTCCGTATATGATAACATGGCATTCGGTCTGAAGCTGAGAAAAGTTCCCAAGGATCAGATCGATAAGATGGTTAAGGAAGCAGCTAAGATCCTGGATCTGACTCCGCTGCTTGATCGTAAGCCCAAGGCTCTGTCCGGTGGTCAGAGACAGCGTGTTGCCATGGGACGTGCAATCGTTCGTAACCCTAAGGTATTCCTGATGGATGAGCCTCTGTCCAACCTGGATGCTAAGCTGCGTGTACAGATGCGTATCGAGATCGCTAAGCTGCATCAGAGACTGGGCACCACCATCATCTACGTTACACATGACCAGACCGAGGCTATGACCCTTGGTACCAGAATCGTTGTTATGAAGGACGGCGTTATCCAGCAGGTAGATACTCCTCAGAACCTGTATGAGAAGCCTTGCAACCTGTTCGTAGCAGGATTCATGGGATCTCCGCAGATGAACTTCCTGGATGCTACTGTTAAGGTAGAAGGCGACATCGCTAACCTGGTAATCGCAGGTCACAGCATTCCCCTTCCTCCCGCTAAGTCCAAGAAGCTGATCGATGGCGGTTACGATGGAAAGGTTGTTACCTTCGGTATCCGTCCTGAGGATGTATATGATTCCGAGATGTACATCGAGACTTCTCCTCAGAGCGTATTTACCTCTACCATCAAAGTTTACGAGTTACTTGGTGCAGAAGTATATCTGTACTTCGATCTTGACGAGTTCCCTATGACCGCAAGAGTAGATTCTCGCACCACTGCAAGACCCGGTGATACCGTTAAGTTCGCTCTGGATGTTGAGAAGATCCACGTATTCGACAAAGAGACCGAGCAGGTTATTACCAACTAGTCTTAAGTTTCATAAGAGATTTCGAGGCCCTGTCTGTGAATGCAGACAGGGCTTTTTTCTGTATTTTGCTTGCACGGGTTGAGTAAATCAGATATACTAAGTATATATAGTTCGAATGCGAATATCCGTTACGAATTCGAGAGCTCGAAGAGCGAAGAATTCGATATAGATTATGCTACAGAAAGGCGTGGACAATATGATTACAGGCCAGATTATACAGACAAGCATTGATGAATTGAAAGCTATCACAAAGGTAGACCTCGGAGTCTATGATCTGAATGGATCCGAAGTGGCATCTACCATGGAAAAGGATGACATAACCACAGATCTGATCACCGGTTTTGCAGTCTCTCCGGCGGATAGCCAGGTGATAGGCGTACATCACCTTCTGAAGATCCGTGACGAAGGGGAACTTTTATATGTATTGGTGGCACGGGGAATGACGGATGACGTATACATGGTAGGCAAGATTGCGGTGAGTCAGATCCAGAATCTTGTCATTGCCTACAAGGAACGGTTTGACCGGAACAATTTCTTCCAGAATCTGTTGCTGGACAATCTGTTATTGGTAGATATTTACAACCGGGCGAAGAAACTTCATGTGGAAGTCAGTTGTCCCAGAGCCGTATATCTTATCGAGACCAAGGATGAGAAAGATGGCATTGTATCCGAAGTGCTGAAGAGTATGTTCTCTCCGCAGGCGGGAGATTATGTGACCGCGGTGGATGAGTCCAGCCTGATCCTGATCAAATCCGTCGAGAGTACCACCACACCCGAGACACTGCATGAACTGGCCGAGACCATTGTAGCCATGATGAACGCAGAAGCGCTGTTGGATGTGAAGGTGGCATACGGCACCGTGGTACAGGAACTGAAGGACGTATCCAAGTCCTACAAGGAAGCCAAGATGGCACTGGATGTAGGCAAGATATTCTACGCAGAGAAAAAGGTTATCGCCTACAGCACACTGGGAATCGGGCGTCTGATCTACCAGCTGCCGGTGAACCTGTGCAAGATCTTCATCGAAGAGATCTTCGGTGACAACGTACCTATGGATCTGGACGAGGAGACCCTGAACACGCTGAACAAGTTCTTCGAGAATAATCTGAACGTGTCAGAGACTTCCAGACAGCTGTTCGTGCATCGTAATACGCTGGTATATCGTATTGAGAAGATACAGAAGAGCACCGGTCTGGATCTGCGGAGCTTTGATGATGCGCTGACTTTCAAGATTGCATTGATGGTCGTAAATTATATGAAATATCTGGACAGCCAGGAATATTAAGGACAACCCCCTGCATAAAGTTAGATAGAAACTTTATGCGGGGGGATTTTTATGTCATATCGGAAACAGATCAGCTATTTGGAATTGCAGGAAAACGGGCAGCGGATCGGAAGCGCGGGATACGCGAGGCTGGAAAGTCTGGAAAAGGAAGAGGTTCTGACAGTGCAGCTGAGAGGACAGGGAATCGTGTCCGGCAAGGTGATGCCGCTGTATCTGCAACGGGAAAACGGAGAAGAGCTGTTGTGTGAAATGACGGCAGACCGGGGAAGCGTTGCCTGTGAAAAAAGAATTTCCGGAAAAGCGGATTGGGAGCCGACATTGGGGATACGGATTCCGTTGGAACGAAATCTTGAGATCGTAGGGCGGTTTGCGGGAACAGGAACCATGAAAAAGACACTTGCACCTGTAGTGGTATCTGCCTCCGTGTCGGAGATGGTGGGAGAGATTGAAGAACAGGGGCAAGACCGAAAACGACCGGAGCAGGCTGTGACAGCTGCAGAAACCATAGTGGCAAACGGAAAATCGGCCAGTGGAATGGGTGTGCAGGATTTCAGTGAATACCGGAATGGCAGAAATCCCGAAAAGTCAGACGGCCCTGCTGATTCACAGACGGCCCAGACCTCGAGAAAAGCCGCAACGGAAAACACACTCCACATGAAGGACACCAAATGGGAGCAGCTCAGCAGCATCTACCCCCACATCCATCCCTTCCGGGATGCCAGAGAATTTCTCTCCGTAGGTCCGGAGGATTTCGTGGTGCTGCGGGAGCGATGCTACCAGATGACTCACAACAGCTTCTTGCTGCATGGCTATTATAATTACAGACATTTATTACTGATGCGGCAGGAAATTTCAGAGGGAGTGAAATATTACATAGGAGTTCCGGGGAATTTTTATGAAAGAGAGAAACAGGTGGCCAGAATGTTCGGCTTTGAAAGCTTCGAGGGAACCAGAGAACCGGCGTGGGAAGGGGATTTCGGATATTATCTGATCGCTGTGGAGCTGTGAGAGAATCACAGTCCCCGCTCATCAAATTCCGGAATAAAGCTTTCGCTGGCGGCACTTCCTTCCTGACGGAAGCCCTGTTCGATGCCGATCCGCTCCGCAAAGTGTAGTACCCGGTCATATTCCTCCGGCGTCACTGTGCGATTGAGCACTTCAATATCTGTCACCTGCGGAAGAGGTGTATATTGATTCATAATGCTGATATAGATATGATTTCCGTAGGCCTCATGGAGGTAACGCAGGATCTTTTTGGAATCCTTCGTCTGTCCCGGCAGGAGCAGATGGCGTACGATCATCCCACGCTGCATCAGCCCGGTGTCGGGATCCATGACCGGATCGCCGACCTGTCGGTACATTTCCGCAATGGCAGCGCAGGCAATTTTAAAATAGTCCGGGGCATGCGAATACGCAGCGGAAAGCTCCGAAGAAAAATATTTTAGATCCGGCAGATAGATATCCACCAGTCCTTCCAGATGGCGTAAGGCTTCCGGGGATTCGTAGCTGCCGGTATTGTATACAATGGGGATACATAGTCCCTGATTTTTTGCCTGCTGTAAGGCAATGACGATCTGAGGCAGAAAATGCGTGGGGGTGACAAGATTGATATTGTTAGCTCCCTGTTCCTGCAATTGCAGAAAGATTTCCACAAGATGCTCGGGAGTAATGATCCGTCCGGCTTTTCCCAGGGCAATATTATGATTCTGGCAGAAAACACAGCGCAGATTGCATCCGGAGAAAAAGACGGTACCGGAACCGGAAGTACCGGAGATACAGGGCTCCTCCCAATAATGCAGAGAGGCTCTGGCGGCCATAATATCGGCGGTCTGGCCGCAATACCCCACCTGTCCTTTCAGGCGGTCCGCATGACAGGCCCGGGGACACAGAACGCAGTCTGACATGACGGCACGGAACCATGTAGTGTCATTGGGGACCGTACCTTCTGTAGAGGATCCTATGCAGTTGGAAACCGGAATGTGGGATGACATATCGCTTGACACAATCTATAACCTCTTAATTGACTTATCCATGAATTCACAGAACACTTTAAATATCAAAACCGCACATGCCGGACCAGGATAACAGCTCCACCCAGTTTCCTCACGGCACATGGAAGGTTCTACTTAGTGCTGCTTTGTTCCCAACCTGACACGGTTCGTAGATTCCCATTGCGTAAGACCGAGTTTCATCACTGTTCCCATGATACCGGACATGTACGGCCTTTTTAGTGTATCCTGTTCCCCGGCTTTTGTCAAGCCTCTTTGCCTTGAAGGAAAACGGTAAGAGTGTTATAATCAAAATAATACGTAATTTTGTCGAAAGATAGTTGTCTGCGGAGAAGAATCCATGAAAAACAAACAAAAGAGTATATCCCTGCTGGGATGGATAATAGGTGCACTTTTACTGATATATTTGGGAGTGTTTTGCTATCTGAACCTGTGTAAATATGCACAGCACGTGGATTCGGATATTGCTGCGGAGGCTTTGCTGGCCCGGGAGATCTGGGTGGAGAAGGATATTACCCCCAACGACTGGATTTCCAGCACAGAGCGCCGGATCATCGGAATGCCTACGGTTGCAGCCGTATTTTACGGTATCACCGGCAGCATGCAGACGGCGGTGGGAATCACCTGTGTCCTGTTGGGAGCAATTCTGCTGGGGACATTCTACTTTTTCCTGCGAAAATTATCTTTGAGCAGGCCGGCGGCGATCACGGCACTGTTGGTATTGTGTGCATTACCGGCCAACGGTTTTCGTAATGAGGGACAGATGGTTCCTTTTGTAACGCTGCTCTTATTTCTGTTTGCAGAGTATTATGTATTTCATGGTATTTTCCTGTTTTTCAATATTTTATTCTATCTGAAATTAAAGGAAAACCGGCAGATGACCCGGAAAACGTTTCTGGAGTGGCTGGTATTGTTTGTTGCTGCAGTATTACTGAACTGTGGAGGACAGAGATGTCTGCAGGTCATTATACTGCCGCTGCTTGTAGTGGAGGCAATCGCTTTATTTGCGGAATCGGAACATTTTAAGAAGAAGCTGCCCGGTGGGCGCTACCTTGCCACGACTTATGTGGGAAGCCTGGTGGTCGCTTTTCTGGTATCCTGCCTATACGGCGGCAGAGGAGATTATGCGGTCTATCTGCTGCAGCTCCGTGAGGCGGTGGAAAAGCTGTTCCTTACGGTACCGGCAGCCCTGCTGGAGAATTTCGGTCTGGCGGGAAATGCGAAGGTAGGCAGTTTTGCATCTCTGATGCAGCTTTTTGTCTGGGCGTTCCTGATCCTGCTGGGATATGGACTCTGGTATGTGTTCCGGAAAAATACTGAGAGCACGGACAGACAAAAAGATGCTTTGACGATCCTGCTTGCCTCTGTGGGAGTGACGGCATTTATCATCGGGATCACCAGCGCGGAGGCAGCGCATTATTACTTTTTCATGGCATGGTTCGCAGCCGCTGTTTTGGTAGCAGTGATGGTGGATCATATGTCGGAAGGACAGCCCGTATTTGCGGGACTGATTCTTGCGGCGGTAGTTCTGTTTGCAGTATTGAATCTGAAATACACCTATTATGATGCAGTCACGACGCAGGACAATCTGAAGGAATATCAGGAAGTAGCGGATTATCTGACAGAGGTCGGGATCGACTATGGATATGCGGAATTCTGGGATGCTGAACGGATCAGTCTGATCACGGACGGCCAGGTGACGATGGGACATTCTTACAGCATGGCAAGTCTTTCGGGATATTGGTGGCTCACCAGTACGAAATGGTATCCGCCGACACTTCCCACCGAAATGCGGACTGCTTATGTGGTGCGGACCGAAATGCGGGAAGCTTTTGAACAGCAGTTCCCGGAAGGACAGGCTCCGGTACTGGAATATGAGAACGAAAAGCTGGCGGTATACGTCGGTGACAGGAATTACGTGGAACTGTAAGATAAAGACGAGGGAACGTTTATGCAAAAATTATATCGTGTCATGCTGGGGATATTTCTGGTCTGTCTCATTCCGATCCTTCTGATCCTGAGCTATTGGTCCTGTCGGTATTCTTACTACGGAACCGTAGATTACAGCATGAAAAATCTACTGATAAAAGACAGCACATGGAAGCATATTGTCATTTTCCTGCTGGCATCCGTCATTGTCTACGAAGGAGATAAATGGCTGACTGCCCAAAAGCAGATAAAGCAGGAAAAAATTTGCATTTATACATTGCTGGCAACCGGTGTGGCGGCGTTTCTTCTGGGGAGTATTTACGTTCTTAATAATCCATATTATCCCGTAGGAGATCAGATCAGTACCACGGCATTTGCGGCATATTGCCGGGATGGCAATTTCATTATGCTGGGTTCCGGAGGCTATGTGGGAATGTATCAACAGCAAAAAGGGCTGGGCATATTATATGAGATCCTGTTCGCTCTTTTTGGAAATTTTAACTATACTCCCGCCAAAATTCTACATGTGGTATGGTGGGTACTGGCAATTCTGGCGGGATACGGTTTCCTGAAACTAAACACCGACAGAGCCATATTCCGGATCGTATATTGTCTCATGATATTAGGCTGCATTCCCTTTTTACTGTATTTACCATATATCTATGGAGATGTTCTCAGCATCAGCATGGGGCTGATATTGTTCTGGGCGGTGTCCGCATATGAACATTACGGAAAAAAGAGGTATATTGCGCTGGCGGCGGGAGTGGCCGGAATTGCTTTGCTTGCCCGGAAAAATACATGGATCATACTGATCGGAGTAGGAATATATGCAGGATTGTGCAGCCTGAAGAAAAAGAAAGTACAATATCTGCTGGCGGGACTTGCAATTCTGCTGACGGCAGCATTGACGGTAAAGGCGGTAGATGTGATGTATGAATACCGGTCCGGATATCCAAGTGGCATCGGTATTCCCAGTATTCTCTGGATTGCCATGGGACTGCAGGAGACCGATGGCATGGCAGGGGTGTACAACCGTTACCAACAGACCACGTTTGAAGCCCATGATTTTCAACAGGAGCCTGCTGCACAGGAAGGAAAGGAATATATTCGTGAACGGTTAAAGGAGTTCCGGGAGAATCCGTCCATGATGGTGGACTTTTTCAAAAGAAAACTGGAGGATCAATGGATCGAACCGTTGTTTTCCAGTCTCAAGGCAACAGAGACTTTTGATACCGACGGAGAGCCGCTGCCCCAGGCTATTTACAGCCTGTACTATGGAAGCCTGCATGAAATCGTATGGAAACTGGCCAATTATTACCAGAGCCTGGTATATCTGGCAGGGCTTGTACTTGGTGCCGCCTTGTGCGGCATATGGTGGCGGAAAAAAGAGATGCCCACAGCCTTGTGGCTGCCGTTGATCGGTATAGTGGGAGGCTTCCTGTTTAGTGTGATATGGGAGGCACAGTGCAGATATGTACTTCCCTATTATGTATTTTTGATTCTGTATGTGCCCATGGGACTTTATGAGATGGGAAGAGTAATTTCCCGATTGCCCGGATACAGGAAGAAGACAACAGAAAAAGACCAGACACAGGAAGAAAGCTTACGAGAGATCGCTTAAAGCCTTTCTTGCAGCTTTCTCCTGCTTGTTCCGGATGCGGAGCTCCTCGAAAAAGGTCTTCAGCATCTGGCTGCATTCGTTTTCCAGAATGCCCCGGGTAACCTTCACCTGATGGTTAAACTGGGGCATTTCCAGTATATTCAGGATCGATCCCGCACAGCCGGCTTTGGGATTCATGCAGCCCATCACCACTTCGGGGATACGGGCCTGGACAATGGCACCGGCGCACATCTGGCAGGGCTCCAGAGTCACATAAAGTGTGCACTCCTCCAGGCGCCAGTCACCGATCACTTTGCTGGCTCTGTTGATCGCGGTGATCTCCGCATGAGCCAGTGTATTCTTATCGGTGTTGCGGCGGTTGTAGCCCCGACCGATGATCCTGCCTTCGTGCACGATGACGCAGCCTATGGGCACTTCCCCCAGTGCATAGGCCTTTTTTGCCTGTTTCAGGGCTTCTTTCATGTATTTTTCTTCGACACTTTTGATTACTGCCATAATATATTTCAATCCTTTTCTATCATATCTTCCCAGTCTTCTTTGAAATAAGTATCCAGCCAGCGCATGCGTTTTTTCTGGAAAGACAGAATCTCGTCCAGATCCATGGTGACTCCCGAGTCCGGCCAGCGGTCCGCTTCCCGGAGGGCAGCCCCTGTGGAGAGCAGATATTCCTGATTGGAGCGCATCAGCGCTTCCAGAGCATCATCGGACAGAAAATCTTCGCGGTATTGCTGCCAGCGATCCATGAAAAAGGGAATGACCTCTTCGGGATTTACCGCCTTTAACTGCAGGAGTGCCCGATCCTCGTAACAGAGATCATAGGAGGGATCGTAGACAGAGACAATGGACGAATCAAAGTCATAAATATTGCCGAAAGTCAGATCCATATCCCAGGGAACCTGGTACATGATATAGGAGTCATCCTCCTGTACCTTTGCGGCATAATAAGTGTTTTTGAACTGGTTGTCGCTGGCGCTTGTCACCATCAGATAGATGGAGAAATCACAGAGATTCTCAAGTGACACTTTGGCGGATACCTCGTCATAATCCGGCATGGCCGTATAATAGACCCAGTTTACGTAGTCCTGCATGGGATGCCAGGCGGCGTTGTAGTCGGTAATATTTTTCGGATAACGGATGCGGACGGGAAAGCGCACATTCCAGCTGCGATTGGCACTATCCTGCATTTCATCCACGGTGGGCGGGGCCCAGTCCAGAACTTTATAGAGCACATCGTTTTTTTCAAGGGACAATTTTTTGGAATCTATGGGCTCCACCAATGCGTACAGTCCCTGATATTCATTGTCCATGACAACTTCCACGTAGCGCATGTCCGCACCGGGCTCCTCCACTGCGGAGTCGGCAGCATTGATCTCCTGCCAGATCTGAATGGCGGTCATTTCGCGGATGCGGTTCGGATCCGTATAGAGAGCATTCAGCTTCCAGGAATGATCGGAGCGCATGCCGAGGAGCGAGAGATTTTGCTTTTTCCCTGAGGGAGTTTCCAGACTGAGGGAATAGCCCGATTTGGAAAGTCCTGCGGTAGAAGCGCCTTTTTTATGAAAAACCAGCGGAGAAGAGACCACAGATCCCCCGTCTTCCGGATCAAAGAGAACCATGGAACCTACATAAGACTCATAGCGTTCATAAACATAGGAATCCGGATCGGTATCGTAATCATATTCCTCCGGGGGACGGACTTCATCCGTTGCAATATCCAGAACAGGAGTGCCGGTGATGCACAGTTGCAGTTCATAGTAGGAGCTTTTGTCGGCAAGCCATACGGTAAACAGGTGATTGGTGCGAATTGCTTCCGCTTTGTCTGACCAGAGGGGATCGGAAGCTGTGTACAGCTTGTACCCGGAACGTTTGGAGACCAGATACCCCTGCCAGAGAGCGTCCGCTGCATCCTGTGACAGATACAGAGTATGGCTGGCGGCATCGTAAGGTAACAGAGAAGAGTTAAAACAGACACCGGGATTATCGTCCGAGAAAAGCTCTGTCCGTTTTGCCATGATGAATTCCGCGTCCTTTACAGCCAGTCCCGGAAAAGCCTCCGGACTTTTGGCAGAAGTGGAAAAAGTGGTCACATAAGGGCTGACACGGAAAATTCCTATAATGAGCAGCAGACTGAATGCCAGAAGAAGTATTCTTGTATATTTTTTTCTCACAGGATCATGAGCCTCCTATCAGCTGACATTAGCATATGGAATCGCCTTCTCTGGAGACCAGGGAAGCATGTGTGACACCGGGAAGTGCGGCGATTTCGCAGATCAGGCCGCTTTCGTTTTTTACTCGCAGTTCTACGATCATATCCAGTTGCTGTGCAGTCAGATTTCTGGAGCTGACATGACTGGTGCGGGTGTATTTTTTCACTACATTCATAATGGCGGCTTCGCCATTGACGTCAGAAGAATTGATTACCAGGAGCATCGGACTTTTTACCACCGGGATCAGATCTAACAGCAGGATTACTACCGTTACGGCCGCGGAAAGTAAAATTGCCACCTCAAACAATCCGGCACCGCAGATGATTCCGATACTGATGGCCCAGAACAGGAAGACCAGATCCATGGGATCTTTGATGGCGGTACGGAAACGAACGATGGAGAGCGCACCGACCATACCCAGGGAAATCACGACGCTGGACTGGATCGTCAGGATGATGCCTGCGGTGATCAGCGCCAGAGCCACCAGAGAAATATTGAAGTTCTGGGAGTAGAAAGATTTCCGGGTAACAATACGGTAGACAATAAAAATATAGACACCTAACAGTGCAGCAACCAGTAAAGCAACGGCGATGCTGGAAGTGGTGGGGCTGCTGGCCGCAAATCCTTCCAGAAATTTCTTTTTAAAAATATCTTTAAAGCTCATAGGTACCTCCTAAAATAGACCCTGATTCATGTAAAAAGCTCTGCAGGTATAATATTTGGAAAATGCGGTCTGTCTCATTTGCCCCAGTTGAAGAACATCATAAATATAATGGGGCAGAAACTCATCGTATTTTACTTCCAGAATATGCATTCCCGCGGGCATGACCGGCTGCAGGGGAAGCGTTGGATCCAGAAAATGATCCAGTAAGTCCGATGCGGAAATAAATCGGTCGAAAGTGATGCGGACGTTACCGTCGTGATAGACGTAAGGCGTTCGCTGGTATTGCACGATCACCTTGGGAGCCAGCAGTCTTGTGCGGGTCTGCAGCCAGAATTTATACAAAAGCGGATCTCCCACGGTCGGAGCCGGCATGGTTCCGTGAAGGATCTGCTCCAACAGCTCCGGGGTCAGCCCGGTGGAATCCTTGTGGTTCAGACCGTTTTTCTTCTGTTTGCATTCCAGGGTGATCCGTTCCGCGTTCTCATTGTAGATGCGGATGCGGAATTTTTCTCTGGGATCCACACCGTTTTCATTTTCATAAAAGCACCGGTTCCGATGATCGTCAAAATAGAGACTTCGGATCCGATAGATACCGGAAGCATCGGCATGAGCATCCGGGGAACAGATCTCCCGGATCCGGGAATCCACTACCTGAAGCTGTGCCTCCGAACATAGGAATTTTAATTCATTACGATATTTCAATTTGTCAGGTTCCTTTTCATGAAAAATATTGGAAAACCTTTTCCTAAAAAAATCAGCAATAATTCGGTAATCATGCACATTGACTTACAAAATATTTAATTTATAGTATATATAAGAAGAAAGTTTACGTCAAGCAGAGAGAACGGGGGATTTATGGTATCTATCAAAGAAGTTGCTAAACATGCCGGAGTGGCTATTTCCACAGTATCCAAGGTCTTAAACGGCTATCCCAATGTCAGTGAAGAGACGAAAAAAAAGGTACAGGAAGCCATCAAGGAGTTGAATTATATTCCGAATTCCATTGCCGCTGCACTTTCCTCCAAACAGTTTGGAAGAATCGCACTGGTGCTGGATCCCAACAGACAGACCCAGGCCATCGACCAGATCTTCATGCAGTATCTGGTAGGGGCACTGGACAAGGCCAAGGAACTGAATGTGGAAGTTGTGACGATCTTTCCTTCCATGATCGCGGGGATGACGGCGGAAGAGATCACAAGATCATTTCTGTCCCAGAGCATTTCCGGTGTGGTGATCTATGGCATGTCCAAGGAGGACAAGGTGCTGCAGAAGCTGATCCGGGAGAAGCAGTTCGCCTGTGTGGTGGTGGATGCTCCCATTGTCAATTCCAGGACCACATCCATCAGCATTGATCAGGAACAGGCCCAGTATGATGTAGCGAAGAAGACCGTACTGGATGACAACTGTAAGCGGGTACTTTACATTGCGGGCAGAAGAGACGGCTATGTCACGGACCAGAGACTGAAAGGTATGAAGCGTCTGGTGAAGGATCTGGATCTGACTATGATGGTCAGACAGGGAGACTTCAGTGAGCTGACGGCGAGAAATGTGGCACTGAAATATGCGAAAAACAAGGACGTGGTGGTCTGCGCCTCCGATCTGATGGCCATCGGTGCCATGAATGCGCTGATCGATATGGACATTTTCCGCCCGGTGTGCGGTTTCGACGGCATCACCCTGATGGGATACGTTGGCAAGCAGATGAATACCATAAGACAGGACTTCTACAGCATCTCCAGCAGAGCCGTGGAAGAGGTACACCAGCTGATGAACGGAGGGGAAGGTCATCAGGTCGTCATGCCCCACAGTATCGTGAAAATGTACTATAAGGACATTATCTGTTAAGCTATTTTGCACAAAAAATCGAGAAAATCAAAGAAAAGGTTGCGGAAAACGTTTTCCTATGCTATTCTGTCTATTGTAAGAGAACGACATACACAAAATCTCAGCAATGCGGGGGGATAGAGAGCCGAAAAGGACAGGAAATACCCCAAGGCGCAGCGAAGACAGGGGTATGGGATATCAAAAAGTAAGTATAGTATCCAGACAAAGAAAAAGAATACGAAAAAATGAGTGTGGCACGGTACATTCATTTTGGCAAAAATACAACTATCGTGCAGAATGGAGTTTGAAATGAATTTAGAGCAGACTTTAAATGAGATCACCGGCAAATTATATGGCAAGAATATCGGTGCCTGCACCGATGCACAGTTGTACACCGGAGTGCTGCAGCTGACCAAAGAGAAGATGGCAGAGACTCCTGCGATCACCGGAGACAAGAAGGTATATTACATTTCCATGGAGTTCCTGATCGGTAAACTGTTATCCAACAACCTGATCAATTTAGGCATCTATGAGGAACTGAGCGATATTCTGAAGAAGAACGGCAAGAATCTGGCAGACATCGAAGAGGCAGAACCGGAACCTTCTCTGGGTAATGGTGGTTTGGGAAGACTGGCAGCCTGCTTCCTGGATTCCATCGCTACCCTGGGACTTCCCGGAGACGGTATCGGCCTGAATTACCACTTTGGTCTGTTCAAGCAGGTATTCAGAGATCATCTGCAGAACGCCGAGAAGAACGACTGGATCCAGAAGGATTCCTGGCTGAACAACACCGGCACAAAATTCGAAGTAGCTTTCGGTGACCGCAAGGTGACTTCCGTACTTTATGACATTGATGTCGTAGGTTATGAGAACGGCCTGAACAAGCTGCATTTATTTGATATCGAGGCCGTAGACGAGAGTCTGGTGAAGAAAGGCATCACTTTCGACAAGGAAGCTATCGAGAAGAATCTGACCCTATTCCTGTATCCCGATGACTCCGATGAGGCAGGTAACCTGCTGCGTATCTATCAGGAGTACTTCATGGTATGTAACGGTGCCCAGCTGATTCTGAAGGAAGTGAAGGAAAAAGGCTATGATCTGCATACTCTGCCCGAGCATGTGGCTATCCAGATCAACGATACCCATCCCACCATGGTTATCCCCGAGCTGATCCGTATCCTCACTACAGAGGAAGGCTTCACCATGGATGAAGCTATCGACGTGGTAAGCCGCACCTGCGCTTATACGAACCACACCATTCTGGCAGAAGCCCTGGAGAAATGGCCGTTAGCTTATATCGAGGAAGTAGTGCCTCAGCTGGTTCCCATTATCAAGGAACTCAGCGACCGCGTGGCAAAGAAATACAAAGATGAAAAGGTACAGATCATCGACAAGGACAAGAGAGTGCATATGGCACATATCGACATCCATTATGGTTACAGCGTCAACGGCGTGGCAGCGATCCATACCGAGATCCTGAAAGAGAGCGAACTGAACCATTTTTACAAGATCTATCCTGAGAAGTTCAACAACAAGACCAACGGCATCACCTTCCGCAGATGGCTGCTGTCCTGCAATCATGAGCTGGCTGCATTCCTGAGCCAGACCATCGGCGACGGTTACAAGAAGGATGCGGATGAATTACAGAAACTGTTAGAGCATAAGGATGATCAGGCCGTACTGGATGCCATCTATGACATCAAGAAGACCAAGAAAGCGGAACTGGTATCCTATATCAAGGAGAAGGAAGGCGTGGAGCTGAATCCCAATTCCATCTTCGATATTCAGGTAAAGCGTCTGCATGAGTATAAGCGTCAGCAGATGAATGCACTGTATATCATTCACAAATATCTGGAGATCAAGGGCGGCAAGAAGCCTTCTACCCCGCTGACCTTCATCTTCGGTGCCAAGGCTGCACCTGCGTATGTGATCGCACAGGATATTATTCACCTGCTGTTGGTAATGTCCGACATTATCAACAATGATCCGGAAGTCAGCCCTTACATGAAGCTGGTAATGGTAGAAAACTACAACGTAAGCTATGCCGAGAAGCTGATCCCTGCCTGCGATATTTCCGAGCAGATCTCTCTGGCTTCCAAGGAAGCATCCGGAACCGGTAACATGAAGTTCATGCTGAACGGTGCCGTAACCCTGGGCACCAGCGACGGTGCAAACGTAGAGATCCATGAGCTGGTGGGCGATGATAACATCTATATCTTCGGTCAGGACAGCGACACTGTCATCAAACACTACGAGAAGGCAGATTATGTCTCCAGGGACTACTACAAGAAGAGCCCTGTGATCAAAGAGGCTGTAGACTTCATCGTCAGCAAGGAAGTGCTCAAGGTGGGCAAGAAGGAGAACTTGGAGCGCCTGTACAACGAGTTGCTGAACAAAGACTGGTTCATGACCCTGCTTGACCTGGAAGATTATAACAAAGTAAAGGATCAGGCATTCGCCGATTACGAGGATCAGCAGAAGTGGAAGAAGATGATGCTGGTGAACATCGCCAAGGCCGGATTCTTCTCCTCCGACAGAACTATCGCAGAGTACAACAGAGATATCTGGAAGTTGAAATAAATAGAAAGTTACGCGAGCAATGAGCCGCGCATAGGCAAAAGTGAGGACAGTGATGGGCGCTCGCGCACAAATCGCTGCCTTTACTTTTGCCGTGATGCGGCGAACGCCCGGAGCGGCATACGCTTCTCTGGACGTTTTTTGTGGATTCCTCTAATAACTGTAGAAATTCGAAAAATGGTGGACTTTTGACACTAAGAATAAAAAAATTCCACCATCAGAATCGCAAATAAATTATATTAGAGGAAAAGGCATAAAAGTCTGT
>JBNMJR010000023.1:0-20007 GCA_050873925.1 Acetatifactor sp. | reverse complement strand
TCCTTCGGGTTCAAGCATGGAATCCCCGCAGACGCTGATCTGGTCTTTGATGTGAGATTCCTGCCCAATCCTTATTATATCGAGGAACTGAAGCCCCAGACCGGTAATGATAAAGGGGTGCAGGATTATGTGATGAGCTTTCCGGAGACCGGAATATTTCTGGACAAGCTGACGGACATGATTCAGTTCCTGATCCCGAATTATATTAAAGAAGGCAAATACCGTCTGGTCATTGCAATCGGCTGTACCGGCGGTAAGCACCGAAGCGTTACTTTAGCAAATAAATTGTACGAACGTATGAAGGCGGAAGGCCATTACGGTATCAAACTGTATCACCGTGATGTGCCCAGAGAAGGAATCTGACATGTCATTTTCGAGTGAGGTAAAGGAAGAACTGGCAAAACATATCAGTCCGGCAAGGCATTGCCAGATCGCTGAGCTGGCTGCGCTCATGAACTTCAGCGGACAATACGGACGTTCCGCGGAAGGAAATTTCATGATCGGTTTCCAGACGGAAAACGAGGCGGTTGTCAGAAAAGGCTTTACATTATTGAAAAAAACATATAATATAGATACTGATGTTAAAATCAGCGAGGAACAGATGAGGAGTGTGATCGATAAGATCGGGGATCTGTCTGAGCCTGTGAGCCCCTTGCTGATCAAAAATTCCTGCTGTCAAAGGGCATTTTTAAGAGGAGCTTTTCTCTGCATTGGTTCTATGAGCGACCCGCAGAAGAGTTATCACCTGGAATTTGTATGCACCGATGAGGATAAAGCGAGACAACTACAGAGTGTGATACAGGGATTTGACATAGAAGCCAAGATTGTGCTTCGGAAGAAGTATTACGTGGTCTATCTGAAGGAAGGATCCGGTATTGTGGATCTTCTCAATGTGTGCGAAGCACCCATTGCTCTGATGAAGCTGGAGAACCTGAGAATTGTGAAAGAAATGCGCAATTCTGTGAATCGGAGAGTGAACTGTGAGACCGCCAATATTACCAAAACGGTAACTGCGGCGACCAGACAGATAGAGGATATTATTTATATCCGGGATCACTACGGACTGGAGAATCTGCCCGAGCCCTTAAGCCAGATGGCGGAGGTCAGACTGGAGAATCCGGATGCTCCGCTGAAGGAACTGGGAGAGTACCTGGATCCGCCGGTGGGAAAGTCCGGTGTGAACCATAGATTACGCAAGCTCAGCGAACTGGCAGATAGAATCCGGACGTAAAAGAGGAGGAAAATTATGACAAAGAGGAGTATTACGGTCAGACTGGAAGATGGTCTGGACGCAAGACCGGTGGCACTGTTAGTACAGGAAGCCAGCAAGTACGAAAGCAACATTTATTTTGAAGTAGACGATAAGCGGATCAATGCCAAGAGTATTATGGGTATGATGAGTCTGGGACTTTGCGCAGGCGAAGAGCTTACAGTAACTGCAGAGGGTGCAGATGAGCAGACCGCTGTGGACAACATCGAAAAGTTTTTAAGCGGTCAGGTAGCTTAAGAACATAACATGAGAAGAAGCGGGGCTGATGGAGAATTCTGTTAGTCCCGTTTGTTATATCTTGAGGGTAGTATTTATGAAGAAGATGTTATTTATCTACAATCCCAAAGCCGGAAAGGCACAGATCCGCAACAAACTGGCGGACATTCTGGATGTATTCACCAAGGGCGGCTATGAGATTACCGTATATCCCACGCAGAGAAGCGAGGATGCCATGGAGAAGACCGAGAAGCGCAGCAAAGAATACGATATCGTGGTTTGCAGCGGCGGAGACGGAACGCTGGATGAGGTAGTCACCGGTATGATCCGCAGTGGTTTCCGTACGCCCATCGGTTATATCCCGGCCGGCAGCACCAATGATTTCGGAGGAAGTCTCGGACTGCCGAAAAATATGGTGAGAGCCGCGGAAAATATTGTAAACGGGAATGATTTTGCCTGTGATGTGGGATCCTTTAATGAGGATGTGTTTGTCTATATTGCGGCATTCGGACTGTTCACGGATGTTTCCTATGAGACCGGACAGGATATGAAAAATGTGCTGGGGCATATGGCATATCTGCTGGAAGGAATGAAGCGGCTGTCTGCGATCCGTTCCTATCCCATGCGCATCACCTATGAAGATACTACGATCGTGGATGATTTTATCTTCGGAATGGTGACCAATCCCGCATCGGTAGGCGGATTTAAGCGGATCACCGGCAAAAATGTCAGGCTGGATGACGGTGTCTTCGAAGTAACGCTGATCAAGCGTCCGAAGAACCCGATCGAACTGAATAACATTATGGTATCCCTGCTGAACCGGGATATTGATACCGATGCCATGTACTGCTTCCGGACGTCAAAGCTGGAGATCACTTCCGCAGAACCTCTGCCCTGGACTCTGGACGGAGAATATGGCGGAACCCATACAAAAGTAGTGATCGAGAATATCTGCCGGGGCATGGATATCCGGGTGGAACAGAAGGAATCTTAAAATTTGGTAAAAATTTAACAATAAGCTGTTCCCTTTTTGAAAAAGATGTGATATAGTTTGGATAGTCACAAAGTGATTATTCGAAATGCTATAAATAAAATAAGCTGATTCGACATGCTTGCATGTAAGAAACGGATAATTTTATTTATAAAGTGATTTCGTATATCGTAACAAGAATGAGTATATAAAATGGAGGTATTAAAATGTTAGTATCCGCAACAGAAATGCTCAAAAAAGCAAAAGCAGGCCACTATGCAGTAGGTCAGTTCAACATCAACAACCTGGAGTGGACAAAGTCCATCCTTCTCACCGCTAAGGAACTTCGTTCCCCCGTTATCCTGGGTGTGTCCGAAGGTGCCGGCAAGTACATGGGCGGTTATGATGTAGTCGTTGGTATGGTCAACGGACTGTTAAAGGATCTGGACATTGATGTTCCCGTTGCTCTGCATCTGGATCACGGCTCTTTCGAAGGCTGCTACAAGTGCATCGAAGCCGGTTTCTCTTCCATCATGTTTGATGGTTCTCATTATCCTATCGCTGAGAACGTAGAGAAGACCACTGAACTGGTTAAGGCTGCTCACAGCAAGGGACTTTCTATCGAGGCAGAAGTTGGCTCCATCGGTGGTGAGGAAGACGGCGTTATCGGTATGGGCGAGTGCGCCGATCCTAAGGAGTGCAAGTCTATCGCTGATCTGGGTGTTGATTTCCTGGCAGCAGGTATCGGTAACATTCATGGTAAATACCCCGCTAACTGGAAGGGCTTAAGCTTCGAGACTCTGGCAGCTGTACAGGAGCTGACCGGTGAGCTTCCTCTGGTTCTGCACGGTGGTACCGGAATCCCCGCAGATCAGATCAAGAAAGCAATCGACCTTGGTGTATCCAAGATCAACGTTAATACCGAGTGCCAGCTGGCATTTGCTGATGCTACCCGTAAGTACATCGAGGCCGGTAAGGATCTGGAAGGTAAGGGCTTTGACCCTCGTAAGCTCCTGGCTCCCGGTGCAGAAGCTATCAAGGCTACTGTTAAGGAGAAGATGGAACTGTTCGGATCTGTTGGCAAGGCTGAATAATTCTGAGATAAAAAAGAAAAAGTCTCTCGCAGTGATGCGGGAGACTTTTTTGTGTATACGATGAGCCGGCCTACTCGATTTCCGGTTTTCGCGGCAAGACAAAAAATAACTATCCGGAGCGGTCAGCGCTCTGCGATAGTTAAAAAAATACCTCTAGAGAGGGAGGATGCCAAGGATCAGGATCCTTGGCATTTATTATGAAAAAGTTTTTTAAACAAGAAACTGTTGTGTGCTTAAGTTTTTGTTTTGTTTGTTTCTATGGTTATAGTATATGAAACAGAAATGTCCAAAACGTGTTGTGGAATTGAAAATTCCTTGAATGATTTGTAAACAAAATATGAACAGCTATTCAGAGGCAAACACATGAGCAAAAGGAAAGCATCGTAGATGCGATTTTGCGAATGGGGTTCTGAATAGCTGCAGCCTTACGGTTCCAGCATTGACTTCACATAATCCTTCGGTGACAGCTTCGTATACTTTTTGAAGATCTGGCTGAAATACTGGGGATTATTGCCGAAGCCCACCATTTCCGCCACCGCATAGGGAGATTCCTCCGAGTGCTCCAGCAAAAGTTTTTTCGCTTCCCGGATCCGAAGCTCCGTCACATAAGCGGAGAATTTGCTTCCGGTCTGCTTGACGAACATTTTGCTTACGTAGTCCGGATTCATAAAAAGATAATTTTCCGAGATCCATTTCAGCGAAAGATTACTATCGTTCAGATGCTCCCCGATGTAATTTATGACCTTTTCCACACAGTCGGTATATTTGTGTTGTGGCTCCACGGAGAAGATAGAAGTCATGATCTGTTCCGCACAGGGGATCAGGTCTTCCATAGCGGTACAGGAATTGACAGCCATGAGACTGTCTGTGGTCTGCAGTTTGCTCAGTGGATAATATCCCTTCTTGGAGGCCTCCATTACCAGACGGATCATCTGCGTCTTGGCCAGATCCACATCCTGTTCTCCGGATAATTCCGTGAAAAATTTTCTCTGTAAAAGTTTTTCCGGAAGTGTATCGGTGAGGAACAGTTGCGTCAGCAGGGAATCCACCCGGGAAGCACTTTTGCTTTTACAGGTTTCCACACAGGACAGAATGACCTGTGTGATCTCCGTTTCGTTGGAAGGCTTTAACAGATAGTGTTTCACACCATAGCGCATGGCGGTCCGTGCAAATTCAAATTCCCCGTATCCTGAGAGAATGATGAACTCCGTGTTTAACTGGGCAGCGCGAACCTTTTCGATCAGATCCAGACCGGACAGGCCGGGCATCTTGATATCGGTCATGACGATATCCGGATACTCATCCAGAATGCAGTCAAAGGCCTCAATGCCATCCTTACAGACAGCGACCACATCAATTCCCAGAGAATTCCAGTCGATCAGGGAATGGATCGTCTCACGTATGATCTTTTCATCATCCACAATAATCATCTTTAACATAAGGTATCTCCATTTTGACTACAGCAAAATCATTTTCGTTATAGAAATGCAGGCCGTATTGTTGTCCGAACATCAGCTTGATACGCTCTTCAATATTTAAAAGTGCGATTCCCAGACCCTGCTCCCGAATCTTATGTGTTCGGAGGTTTTCCAACAAGTCGTCCGGAAATTCGGAACCACTGTTTTTGACATAGATTTGTATCAGACCCTGAGAATACACACAGGTGAGATTGATAATACACTCATCTGTGATCTGTTCCAGCGCATAGTGCACGGCATTTTCTAACAGCGGCTGTATGGAAAGCTTGGGAACCTGTGCATCCAGACAGATGTCCGGAATATTTTCCGTGAAATTCAGCCGGTTGTCAAAGCGAAGCTGCTGTATGGTCATATAATAATGTATAATATCAAGTTCCTGCTTCAACGTAAAGCGTTCTTTTTTATTCAGCGTCATCCGTAGGAAATGTCCCAGGGAGTCTGCAATCTGTGAGATTTCCGGTTCTCCGATGGCCTTTGCCCTCCAGTTGATGGCATCCAGCGTGTTGTACAGGAAGTGCGGATTCATCTGGGATTCCAGACTTTTCAGCTGAGCATCCTTGGTCAGAAGCTGCTGACGGTAATTTTCAACGACCAGTGTCTGGATTCGTTCTGCCATGTGCGTAAATTGCCGGTGCAGAATACCGATCTCATCGGTACGATCTGTGTAATCGTAAGGAACCGGCGCCAGTACGGTGGAGTCTTCGCCGAATTGCTGCATGCGGTAGAGCAGCAGATCAAAATGCCTGGTGATCCTGCGTACGATCACATGAACCATCAGGATGGAACACAGGAAACCGCAGGACAGGATCAATATATACAGAAATGCGGTCATTTGCTGAGACTTTGCCACTTCGTCATAAGAGATCAGATGAAGATAATTCCATTCATTGATGTCCATGGTGCCGCGGATGGCAAAATATTTTTTGCCATTCAAAGTCACAACACCGTAATTTCTGATTTTATTATTGATCTTCTGCACTTCTTCCGTATTTAATTCCGGGGAAGAGAACAGCAGATGATCTTTCTCATAGATGATCCAGTAGGAATCTTTATATTCATTGCTGATCTTGGACATCTCCGTTACCAGATCTCCCAGATTTATATTGATGATCAATGTTCCCAGATTATCCAGACGTAAGTTTTTGATCTTTTTGATCTCACGGACGAGAAATACGCCATGATCTTCCGTATAAGAAGTGACCCATACCGGGGAGCCTTCCCCTGCCTCTGCCAGTGCTACCAGTTCTTTGTTCAGATCCTCATCCGGACGGCAGGCAATGTTCTCGTTGGTATATGTAGTAAATCTGGAACAGGAAATAGCCGCCATTTTCAGGTAAGGCTGACGATATTCCAGATAGTGCTTCTGCAAAGCAGAATAAATATCCGAATAATAGTGTACCGCATAATCTCCCTGAGGCTGATGGATTTCATCCAGCGTAGACTGGATCGTAGAGTCCGAACGGACGATATTGGTCATGGTCACCAGATCCTCCAGCCGGTTGGTAAATTCATAGGAAACCAGCGATGAGGAGGATTGCATGGATTGATACAGCAGCTTATGATAACGCGACGTGATCATAGAGAATGCTATCACAAGAAAAAACAAAAGAAAGAGAAGATTAATTCCGATCGTAGATAATAAAAGCTTGGTCTCTAACTTCTGATTTGCTATTTTTTTGAAAACGTTCTTATTAAAAAATGACATGATATACAAACCCTCCATTGTTTCCTTATTGATTATATACACAACATGTACATGTTTTCAACAATAAGGTCGGTTTTTTAGTGCAAATGGACGGAAAAGTATATTCCAAGATAAGGAGAAAACCGTTATACTAAAACCATCAAAAAGAAGTAAATCCACAACGGATTTACCTTTCGATACCAAAAGGAGGGTTATATTAATGAAAAAGAGAGTTTTATCCCTGTTAATGGCATCTGCCATGATCGTTGGACTGACTGCCTGCGGTTCTTCCAGTGAGCCTGCAGCTACCGCTTCTACTGATAGCGGAAGTGCAGCAACAACCGCTGACAACGGCGGAAGTGCAGCAGCCGGAGATGTGTCCATGACATTTACCTGGTGGGGCAACCAGACCAGAAACGAGCGTACTCAGGCAGCCCTGGATCTGTATTCCGAGCAGAATCCCGGCGTAACCTTTGATACACAGCCTGCAGAGTGGAATGATTACTGGACCAAGCTGTCCACCCTGGCAGCAGGTAATTCCCTTCCCGAGTGCTTACAGATGGACTACTCCTATCTGGCACAGTATGTAGCAGCTGATCTGCTGGTAGACCTGACCCCTTATGTAGAAGATGGTACTCTGGATGTATCCAATGTATCTCAGGGTATTCTGGATGCAGGTTCCATCGACGGTAAGTTATATGCAATCTGCGCAGGTGTAAATGCACCTTCCCTGTTCTACAACAAGACTTTACTGGACAGCCTGGGAATCACTGTAAAAGATAACATGACAATTGATGAGTTCGAGGCTGTAGCACGTGAGGTTTATGAGAAGTCCGGTGTTAAGACCGATCTTCCTTACAGCGCAGGCGACAACTATCTGCCTTATGCAATGCGTTCTCATGATGTAGTGAAACTGTTCAACGAGGATTCCCTCAATGTAACAGATGCAGCAAGCCTGGTACCCGGCTTCCAGATTTACGAAGACGGTGTTAAGGATGGATGGATCATCGGTGCTGATGTTCACGCAGAACTGACTTCCAACTCCGTAGAGCAGAGCCCTCTGGTATACTTCTCTTCCGAAGCAACCCAGTCCTGGTGCGGATTCTTCTGGTCCAACCAGCTGTCCGCTATGGTAGCAGCAGCTCCCGAAGGCATGGAGATCGGTATCACCACATGGCCTTCCGAGGATCCTCAGAAGTCTAACTTCTTAAAACCCAGCCAGTTCTTCGCAGTATCCAGAGATGCCGGCGACAACGAAGCTGAAGCTGTTAAGGTTGTAAACTACCTGCTGAACTCCGAAGATGCCAACAAGATCCTCCTTGGTGAGAGAGGTGTACCCGCTTCTTCCGTAGTAGCATCCGCTATCGCTCCTCTGCAGGATGAAACCGCACAGAAGGTTACCACATATGTAAATGACGTAGTAACTCCCAACTGCTCCCCTATCAGCCCTGCAATCCCTGATGGAGCAAACGAAGTATACGATTACTACAATCAGTTGGTAGATAAGATCCTCTATGGCCAGATGACTGCACAGGAAGCAGCAGAAGATCTGTTCAAGATGGGCAACCAGATCATGTCCAGATAAGCTGCCAAAGCTTACATAAGCAATAACAGGCATTACAACATTTTTAGAAAACCAAATGGGTACTGTGGAAGCATCCGCAGTACCCATTCTAGAAAAAAGGCTGCTTCTATGAGTGCTGCAGCAACGGAGGTAACGTTATGAAGACAACAAAGCACATGACTATCCGTCAGAAGCTGAATACGGAAAAGGCTGCAGGTATCGTATGTACTATGCCATTTATCGTTGGATTTCTGGCGTTTATGATTATTCCCATGTGTATATCGCTTTACTATTCCTTCTGCGATTACAATATTTTACAACCCCCTACATTCACCGGTTGGGCGAATTTTAAGAGAATGTTTTCCGATGCAACATTTTATCAGTCTCTGGTGGTAACTTTCAAATTTGCCATCATTTCGGTTCCCTTACGACTGATCTTTGCGTTGATCGTTGCATTGCTTTTATTTAAGAGTACGAAAATGACAGGCGTTTACCGTGCATTGTATTATCTGCCTTCCATCATCGGCGGATCTGTGGCAGTGGCAATCCTTTGGAAGAGACTGTTCGCGGTAGACGGACTTGTAAATAAACTTTTGATGCTGTTTGGAATGAAAGAGCCGGTGGCCTGGCTGGGCGATACCAGAACCGCAATCTGGACTCTGATCATCCTGGCAGTATGGCAGTTCGGTTCTTCCATGCTGATCTTCCTGTCTGCATTGAAGCAGATTCCCGTCAGCCTCTATGAGGCGGCAAGAGTGGACGGTGCCAACGGATGGCAGCAGTTCTGGAAGATCACACTGAAGCTTCTGACTCCCACGATCCATTTTAACCTGGTAATGCAGATGATCAACGGCTTCCTGGCATTCACACAGTGCCTGATCATCACCCAGGGTAAACCTATGAACTCTACTCTGTTCTACACGGTATATATGTACCAGCAGTCCTTCCTCTTCGGAAGTACCGGTTACGGCGCAGCACTGGCATGGATCATGCTGGCATTGATCGCATTTATCACATGGATCCTGTTTGCAACCAAAAAACTGTGGGTATACGATGGCGGTTTATAGAATCGGAAAGGTACGCCGCAACGCGTAAGTGGGTGTTATTATGAAAAGAAAAAAGACAATCAGCAATATTATATATCACATTTTAGTATGTGCCTTCGGACTGGTAATGATCTATCCGCTGGTATGGATGGTAATGAGCTCCTTTAAGGATACGAACACTATCTTCACCACAGCCACCAGCCTGATCCCGGAAAAATTCACATTACAGAACTATGTAAACGGCTGGAAGGGTTTTGCAAAGGTAGGGTTTGGAACCTTCTTCAAGAACTCCCTGTTTATCTCCGTTACCGCCACGATCGGAACCGTACTTTCTTCCTCTGTGGTAGCATATGGATTTGCAAGATGTAAATTCCCCGGAAGAAAGCTTCTCTTTGCAGCTATGCTGGCATCCATGATGCTGCCTGCACAGGTGCTGATGATCCCTCAGTATCTCTGGTATCAGAAGCTGAACTGGGTAGGAACCAACCTTCCTCTGATCGTGCCCTACTGCTTTGCTATTCAGGGCTTCTTCGTTTACATGATGACGAACTTTATCGAGGGTATTCCCAAGGAGCTGGACGAAGCGGCAAAGATCGACGGCTGTTCCTATTACACCATTTTCACCAAGATCATTTTCCCGCTGATGGTTCCTACCATGATCACCGGATGCATCTTCTCCTTTATGTGGAGATGGGATGATTTCCTTGGAGCATTACTGTATGTCAACAAGACAGAGAAATACCCTGTCAGCCTGGCACTGAAGATGTTCTGCGACCCCAGTTCTTCTTCCGACTACGGTGCTATGTTTGCTATGGCAACCCTGTCCATTCTGCCTGCAGTATTGATCTTCTTCTGCTTACAGAGATATCTGGTAGAAGGAATTTCCACTTCCGGTCTGAAGGGCTAAGAGAGGAGCAGAGTGATGATATACGACGTATTGGAATATGGCGCAAAGGGCGACGGTGTGACCAATGACGCTGCAGCCATCCAGAAGGCAATCGATGCCTGCAGTCAGGCCGGTGGCGGTAAGGTACTGCTACAGGGCGGCCATGTGTTCCGGAGCGGGACCATTTTCCTGAAATCCAATGTGGAATTTCATCTGGAGATGGGGGCTGTTCTGAAAGCCAGTGACCATCTGGAAGATTTCGATATGCTGAAAGCGGGAACCCCGCAGATCAGCGAGGTGGACACACCGACCTATGATGCCTGTGATTACAACGGAAAGCCGACACTGAATTTTGTATACAGCAAGGATGCCGAAAATGTGGCGATCACCGGTTTCGGCAAGATTGACGGCAACGAGAAGATTTTCTACGGAAAAGTAACCAAATGGCATATTGACGGATATTTTTACCCCAGAGTGCCGTTACTGTTCCTGGAAAATGTGAGACATCTGACCATCCAGCAGGTGACACTGACCGGCAGTGCATTCTGGACGACCCATATGGTGGGCTGCAAGGAGGTGTTGATCGACGGAATCCGTATTATCAACAACCTGCGGTTGGCCAACTGTGACGGCATTGATCCGGACCACTGCAGTAATGTGAGAATCTCCAACTGCCACATTGAATGTGCGGATGACTGTATTGTATTCAAGAATACGGCAGCAGCCATGGAATACGGTCCCTGTGAAAACATCGTGGTGGAAAACTGTACCATGATTTCCACCAGTGCAGCCATCAAGTTCGGCACGGAGAGCGAAGCCCCTTTCCGCAATATTTCCGTGACCAACTGCAGTATCCAGCGGACCAATCGTGCCATTTCCCTGCAGCTGCGTGACAAAGGCTGTATAGAAAACGTAACGTTCTCCAATCTGAATATTGATACCCGTCTGTTCTCCAAGGTACATTGGTGGGGAGAGGCGGAACCCATCACCATTACGGCAGTGAAGAGAAATGCGGAGACGAACGTGGGATATATCCGGAATGTCCGTTTCCAGAACATCAACTGCGTCGGAGAGAACGGTATTCTGATCTACGGAGATGATGCGAAGAATATCCGGGATATTACTTTTACCGGTATTCATATCCGGCTGGAAAAGAAGACAGACTGGCCGAAGAACTACCATGATCTGCGTCCCAACGAGGGAAATGTGATCCTGGAGGATTCTCTCAGAGTACTGTATGCCCGCAATGCGGAAAATGTTCATTTCCGGGATTTCTCTTATGAGATTGCAGAGGATATGAAAGGTGAAGTTGAAGATCCCGTATTCATCGAGAACTGCGAAAATGTGGAATATTGATTTGACTATATGTAAATAAAAAGGCCTCCGAAAGTCAGAGCGCATCTGACTTCCGGAGGTTATTTTTTGAAATCTTATCTGTCCAGCTTGTTGGGCTCGGGATAGGTCTCGCCGAAGGTATCTACGGTAACACTTTCCATTACCTGATCCTCCAGAGGACGATCACTGTAATCGGTGCGGGTCTCGGCAATCTTGTTTACAACATCCATGCCTTCGATGACTTTGCCGAAAGCTGCGTAGGAGCCGTCCAGATGAGGGCTGGTCTTGTGCATGATGAAGAACTGGCTGCCTGCGGAATCGGGATGCATGGCTCTTGCCATGGACAGAACACCTTCGGTATGCTTCAGATCATTGGTCACACCGTTGGCAGCGAACTCACCCTTGATGCTGTAGCCGGGGCCGCCCATACCGGTGCCGTCGGGACATCCGCCCTGGATCATGAAACCGCGGATGACACGGTGGAAGATCAGACCATCATAGAAATGTTTATTGATCAGACTGATAAAATTGTTGACGGATTCGGGTGCAACTTCGGGATAAAGCTCACATTTGATCACACCGCCGTCTTTCATGGTAATGGTAACAATAGGATTCTTTGCCATAATAGTTTCCTTTCTTTTTCGAAAAAAATAGATTAAAATAATATCTATATTTTAGTTGATTCCAGAGAAAACGTAAAGAGGAGAATTACTGCGGATGTATTTTTTACGGCAGATCATATTAGAAACAAAGGCAATTCCGGAGAAAATTCCGGATTCCCCGGAGAACATGGCACACTCGAAGAATCCGGAACAGAACCCGGGAGCGGGGGAAGGCGTGCTCTGGATCACCGATCGGGGACAGCGGGCCCGGGACCTGCTCCGGCAGGGCTGCCCGGTGCTGGCATGGCTTCATGAGGATAACAGAGACCAGGATTTTTCCGGTGTCCGGTATGCCTGTGAAAATGTGGACGAACTCGACTGGGATTATCTGGAGAAAGTCTATCGCAGATATGCGGGGATCCCCTGGGATATTCTCACGACAGACCGCTGCCTTGTGCGGGAGACCTGCGAGGAGGATCTGGATGCCTTCTATGAGATTTATGCGGAAACCTCGGTGACGAAGTATACGGAAGGGCTTTATCCGGAACGGGCGCAGGAAGAAGCTTATTTGAAAGACTATACGGAGAACATGTATTACTTTTACAATTACGGAGTGTGGACGATCTGTGAAAAAACCACAGGGAAGGTGATCGGCAGAGCCGGTTTCTCCAACAGAGAGGGGTATGAGGATCCGGAGCTGGGATTTGTCATCGGTGTTCCCTGGCAACAGAAAGGATATGCCACAGAAGTATGTGAGGCATTATTAAAATACGGGAAAGAAGAACTGGGATTTGAACGAGTGCAGATGCTGGTGATGCCGGAGAATGAAATATCCCTGCACCTTGCGGAAAAACTGGGATTTCAACGGCGGGATCAGGTGATGTGGGAAGGTGTGTTATATGAGAGACTGCATCTGGAACTGTAAAAAAATAAAAAGAATTTAAAAAACGGGTTGACACTCAAAAACCACGGTGCTATACTCTCACCATAGCAAAGGCGCTACAGATTAAAACTGTAGTGCCTTTTTTGTTCGGATGAATCACAACGCGCGTGGCCGGACAAAAATAGCGTAAGGGTATGTGGAAAACAGTTTAACTGCTATACCCAAAAGATGCGATGCAATGGGGCTTCGAAGGATAAGACCATAGTATCGCATATTTTTTTACACTGGTGAAGTATTGTGGAAGATATTTCACAAAAGAGTGAGGAGGAAAATGTTATGACAGAAGAAATCTTAAGCGCAGTAGACGGTCAATTATTTGCAGTCTGGTTTCTGATCGGTGCGGCCCTGGTGTTCTGGATGCAGGCAGGATTCGCAATGGTGGAGACGGGATTTACCAGAGCCAAGAATGCCGGCAATATCCTGATGAAGAATCTGATGGACTTTTGTATCGGTACGGTAGTATTTATTTTGATTGGTTTTGGATTGTTACTTGGTGAGGATGTCGTAGGTCTGATCGGTAAGCCGGGACTGGATATCTTTACCGCATACGAAAATTTTGATTACTCCAATTTCGTATTTAACCTGGTGTTCTGTGCTACCACCGCTACCATCGTATCCGGTGCCATGGCAGAGAGAACCAAATTCTTATCCTATTGTATTTACTCCGGAGTGATCTCCGCTTTGATCTATCCCATCGAAGCTCACTGGATCTGGGGCGGCGGCTGGCTTGCACAGTTAGGCTTCCATGATTTCGCAGGGTCCTGTGCGATTCATATGGTAGGTGGTATCTCCGCATTGATCGGAGCCAAACTGTTAGGACCCCGTATCGGTAAGTTTGATAAGGACAAGAACGGTAAGATTGTAAAAGTAAATGCATTCCCCGGACATAATCTTCCGATCGGATGCCTCGGTGTATTTATTCTGTGGCTTGGCTGGTATGGATTCAACGGTGCCGCTTGTACTTCTGTAGAGCAGTTAGGCTCTGTATTCCTTACCACAACGGTAGCTCCAGCAATCGCAACGGTTGTATGTATGATATTCACCTGGATCAAATATGGTAAGCCCGATGTATCCATGTGTCTGAATGCATCTCTGGCAGGTCTGGTAGCAATTACCGCTCCCTGTGATGTGACGGATGCTTTCGGTGCTATCGTGATCGGTGCGGTAGCCGGACTTCTGGTAGTATTCGGTGTATGGCTTCTGGATTACAAGTTACATATTGATGATCCTGTAGGTGCAGTTGCAGTACATTGCCTGAACGGTATCTGGGGTACGATTGCAACCGGCCTGTTCGCAACTACTTCCGCACCCGGCAACGACAGCGTCGTAGGTCTGTTCTATGGCGGCGGATTCAAGCAGCTTGGTTTACAGCTGTTAGGCTTTGCGAGTGTAGCAGCATGGACTGCGGTAACCATTACTATCGCATTCCTGATCATCAAAGCTACGGTAGGCTTACGTGTATCTGAGGAAGAAGAGATCGTTGGTCTGGACTCCTGCGAGCATGGACTTCCTTCCGCATATGCGGGCTTCAGTATTATGGACATTTCCAACACTATGACCATGGAGGTAAATGAGAACACCAGCCTTGGCGTAAGTGATTATGATTCTGCTTCCACAACCATGAAGGAAGCAGCAGTAAAGGTAGAGACGGTTCCCGCAGCAATTCCTGCAACCGGTATTTACAAAGTAGTTGTTATTGCAAAACTTGCAAGATTCGAAGCACTGAAGAAGGCTCTGAACGATCTGGGCGTAACCGGTATGACCATGACGCAGGTTATGGGTTGTGGTATCCAGAAGGGTGCCGGCGAGATGTATCGTGGAGTTGAGATGGATGCGACCCTGCTTCCCAAGGTAAAGGTAGAAGTCGTAGTCAGCAAGATTCCCGTAGCAACCGTGATCGAGGCTGCCAAGAAAGCTCTGTACACCGGACATATCGGCGATGGCAAGATCTTCGTATACAACGTAGACAAGGTTGTAAAGGTTCGTACCGGCGAAGAAGACTTTGCGGCATTACAAGATGTCGAGTAATTTTAACTTAGCTTTTATCTAATCCCTCAATTTGGTATATACATAGGGCTGCACCCGGATGCTGCGACTCATCCGGGTGCAGACGGGACCCCCGGGTGCTTCCACCACCCGGGGTTTTTCCTGTCCGGAATTGTGGATAAGATTGTCCCCTTGAAAAGGAACTGTGGAAATGATACTATCATCGTAGCGAGACATATTTCAGAGGGATAGTCATTACATGGAAGAAAATACAAATAAAATACCGAAACAGACAGAAAATAGTACAGAGAAAGAAAACAAGATCGTAACGGGAGTTATCTGGCAACAGCTGCTCCTGTTCTTTTTCCCGATTTTATTCGGAACTTTCTTTCAGCAATTATATAATGCGGCGGATGCAGTGATCGTAGGACGTTTTGTCGGAAAAGAAGCTCTGTCAGCTGTGGGTGGTGGCACCGGTACGCTGATCCAGCTTCTGGTGGGATTCTTCGTGGGACTGTCCAGTGGTGCCACGGTCATTATCTCCCAGTATTATGGGGCAAAACGAGCCGAGATGGTAGGCTATGCCGTACATACTTCCATTGCGTTCAGTCTGGTGGCGGGAGTCGGTATGATGATCCTGGGTGTCACGGCGGCACCGGCAGCCCTGCGGGCCATGGCAACACCAGCAGATGTGCTGGGACCGGCGACGACATATATCCGGATCTATTTTCTGGGAGTCATCGGGAATCTGATCTACAACATGGGAGCGGGTATTCTGCGGGCAGTGGGAGATTCCAGAAGACCGTTGTATTTCCTGATCGCCAGCTGCCTGACAAATATTGCATTGGATGTGGTATTTGTCATCGGACTGCGCATGGGCGTGGCAGGAGCTGCATTGGCCACGATCCTGTCACAGGCCCTCAGCGCGGTGTTGGTATTGTGGGTGTTAATGCGTACCCGGGACATGCATCGTCTGGAACTGAAAAAGATCCGTTTTGATGGCAGAATGTTCCGGCGGATCATCCGGATCGGACTTCCGGCGGGATTACAGTCAGTGATGTATACTTCCTCCAACATTCTGATCCAGTCCAGCGTGAATGCACTGGGAACGGATACCGTGGCGGCATGGACCGCCTACAGCAAGATCGACAGTCTGTTCTGGATGATCGTCAATGCTTTTGGCATCTCTGTCACTACATTTGTGGGACAGAATTACGGTGCCGGGAAAATGGACCGGGTACACAAGGGTGTCCGGACCTGTATGGGTATTACGGCAGTGGCTACGGTGCTGCTGCCCGTGATCCTCTATAATTATGCATCCATCTGCTATCAGCTGTTTACCACGGATGCACAGGTAGTGGTGATCGGAGAACAGATCCTGCATTTTCTGGTACCGACCTATTTTACCTATATCGCCATTGAAATCTTATCCGGTACGTTGCGCGGTATCGGTGACAGCTGGATCCCCATGATCATCTGTTGTCTGGGAGTCTGTGTGCTGCGTGTGGTATGGATCCTGACAGCCGTGCCTTTGCAAAATGACATCCTTACGATCGTATTCAGTTATCCGCTGACCTGGACGGTGACCAGTATTGCTTTCATTGTATATTACCTGTTTTTCAGCCGTCTGAAGATCGTGGGACGTAAAAAGAAATAGTAAGATATTGCACTTTTTTCTATAAAATTTGCATAGAAACAGAATGACAATAAATTTATAATAATGTCAACAAGAGGTATTTCAAAATAAGATGGAGGTATAAATCCTCTCCTCGTCAGAGGACTCGGATTTTCCTTCGGAAAACAAGTAGGAGGATTCTATGTATCAGGCAGATGAAAAAAGATATGAAGAAATGAAGTACAATCGCTGTGGCGCCAGCGGATTGCTGCTTCCGGCAGTATCTCTGGGGTTGTGGCATAATTTTGGCTCTAACGGCAATTTTGATAATATGCTGGACATGTGCCATACCGCTTTTGATCATGGTATTACCCATTTTGATCTGGCCAATAACTACGGACCGGTATACGGTGCGGCAGAGGAGAATTTCGGCCGTATTCTGAAAAAGGACCTGGGAGTATATCGTGATGAACTGGTTATTTCCACGAAGGCCGGTTACGATATGTGGCCCGGCCCTTACGGCAACTGGGGCAGCAAAAAGTATCTGGTAGCCAGCCTGGACCAGAGCCTGAAACGTATGGGGCTGGATTATGTGGATATTTATTATCATCACAGACCGGATCCCAACACACCGTTGGAGGAGACGGTGCGGGCACTGGACGGTATCGTCAGATCCGGTAAGGCATTGTATGTGGGAATCTCCAATTATAATAAGGAGCAGACCATTGCGGCAGCAGAACTGTTCAAGGAACTGGGAACTCCTTTCATTATCAACCAGAGAAAGTATTCTATGTTTGTAAGGGATATTGAGAAGGACGGCCTGAAAGATTATGCGGCAGCCCATGGCATCGGCATCATTACCTTCAGCCCGTTGGCCCAGGGACTTCTGACCGACCGCTATCTCCATGGAATCCCCGAGGACAGCCGTATCCGTACCGATGGCAGATTCCTGAAGGAGACGGCTATTGTGGAGGAGACTTTGAAGAAGATCCGCGCCCTGAATGATCTGGCGGCCCAGAGAGGACAGACCCTGGCACAGATGGCACTGTCCTGGATCCTGAGAGACGGAGATATTACCAGCGTTCTGATCGGAGCATCCAAGCCTTCTCAGATTCTGGACAACATCGGTATTGTACATGCTACCTCATTCAGCGAGGAAGAGAGACGCAAGATCGATGAGATTCTGGGCTAAAAAGAGCGGACGCATCTTTGGAATCTTATGTTAGAATAATAAAAAACACTCCGATAAACGGAAAATGTTAAACAATAAAGATGAGAAGAAAGAGGACAGAAAAATGAAAGTATATACCTGTTTTCCGGGCGGAAAAGCCAAAGCACTGACTATGAGTTATGATGACGGCAAGTTACAGGACAAGCGACTGATCGGTATTTTTAATAAATACGGCATCAAGGCAACCTTCAATCTGAACTACGGTCAGGTCGGAGAGCGGCCCCGCATGACTTTCGAAGAAATGGAAGGATTATACGATGGTCATGAAATCGCAACGCATACCATGACCCATCCTACCATCGAGAGATGCCCGCTGGTGGAAGTGGCGGAAGAACTGCTGGAGGACAGAAAAGGTCTGGAAAAATGGACCGGCCGGATCATCAGAGGACATGCGTATCCCAACGGTTCTTACAGCGAGGAGATCAAGCAACTGTACCGCCAGCTGGGTGTGGCTTATGCCAGAGTCGTAGAGACGGTCCCGGATTTTGCACTGCCCAAGGATCCCCTGGAGTGGCATGCCACCTGCCATCATAACGATCCGAAGCTGATGGAGTATGCGGAGTTTTTTGCCAATTTCCAGAAGAGACAGTACCTGAAGCTTATGTATGTCTGGGGACACAGCTATGAGTTTGACAACAATGACAACTGGGATGTGATCGAGAACTTCTGCAAATACATGGGCGGCAGAGATGACATCTGGTATGCCACCAACATCGAGATCATTGACTACATGGATGCGGCGAAGCGACTGCAGTTCTCCGCAGACTACGAAAAGGTATACAACCCCAATGCCTGCAGCGTGTGGCTGCAGTTAAACAGCGATAAGTGCGTGGAGATCAAGGGCGGAACCTTTGTGGATCTGAATACATTACTGTAAGGAAAAAGCCGGATAGCGATCACTGTCCGGCTTTTTTATGAGGGAGGACGGTTTTTATGAATCAGCTGATTATAATCGGGCTTATTATGGTGGGAGTCAGTGTTGCTCTGATACTTTTTGCCCACAAAATGAACGAACAGAATCCCAGGCTTGCCCAGTATCTGGCAATGATTTTCCTGTTTCTGTTTCTCTGGGGATGCGCCGTGATGATCTGGGGATCGGGAGGCTATCCTGCAGCGGTTCTGTTTGCAATACTTGGTACGTTATTGCCGCTTTATTGTCTGAAAGGTATGAAGGGGACGAAGGATATGTCCGATGACGAATTACGTAAATATATTGATGATGGACAGACGACCCGTATGGTGGAATGCGTAGGAGGCAATCCGGAAGGAAACGGCATGCGTTACCTGCTTCGCGCAGTGACGCAGGTGGGAGATGACTACCTGTGGCTGGACCTGAGTATCTATTCCGAGACGGAATATTTTCAGCCGGGTAAGATTTACATCGTCATGCTCAGCGATCTGGAACAGGTACAGGTCGGGCTGGAAAACTGCTTTGGCACCGGGGAGACTTTTGACGTCACCGGAGTGCCGGAAGAGTGTTTTCGACCTGCAGGTGTGTTGGAGAATACACTGATGAAGAGTATTAAACTTGTGGATCGATAATAAGAAAAAACAGGATAACACAGACCGGATGGTGAGAAAGCACTGTCCGGTCTTTTTGACTACATTTTGCATAGAGTGTTGCTACGTTTCGGTCGTGTTTTTCGGGTGGATATGGTAAAATAATAGAAAAGATCTGCGGCAAAAAACGAAAAGGCAGGTGTGGTTATGAAAGATTATGATGTGATCATTATCGGGGCCGGAGTCAGCGGCTGTGCCATTGCCAGAGAACTGGCGAAGGGAAAGCGGAAAATTGCTGTGCTGGAGGCGAAAAGTGACGTCTGTGAGGGCACTTCCAAAGCCAACAGCGGGATCGTGCATGCGGGATATGATGCAGTACCGGGGACTCTCAAGGCAAAGTTAAACGTCCGGGGTAACGAAATGATGGAGGAACTGTCGAAGAAGCTGGACTTCCCGTTCCGCAGGAACGGTTCCCTGGTGTTATGCTTTGAAGAGGATGCTATGTCCGGCCTGGAAGAACTGTATCAGCGAGGCATTGAGAACGGGGTAAAAGAATTGAAACTTCTGTCCCCGGAGGAGGTCTGGGC
>JBNMJR010000022.1:0-20212 GCA_050873925.1 Acetatifactor sp. | reverse complement strand
GTATGCTCCCACCGGGGGCATCGTCTGTCCGTTCGGACTGAATATTGCACTGGCGGAAAATGCGGCGGAGAACGGCGTGGAGTTCTATCGGGACCACAAGGTGACATCCGTTGTGGAACAGAGACCGGTATGGAATGAGAATCCTCCCGAAAAGGAAGGGAGGATGTATCAGGTCCTGGCGGACGGTGAGATGTTCCTTGCTCCCATTGTTATCAATGCGGCGGGTGTCTACGCGGATGAGATCCACAACATGGTCTGTGAAGACAGGATCCGCATAGTCCCCAGAAGAGGCGAGTACCGCCTTATGGATAAAAATTGCGGCGATCTGGTGAATTCCACCATCTTCCAGCTTCCTTCCAAAATGGGAAAAGGGATCCTCGTTACCCCCACGGTACACGGCAATTTACTGGTAGGCCCCACAGCGGAAGATATTCCCGACAAAGAAGATGTGGATACAACGGCGGAAGGACTGGCGAAGGTTCTGAATCTGGGAAGCAACAGTGTGGATGCATTGGACGGCAGACAGACCATCACTTCGTTTGCCGGACTGCGTGCCCATCTGGTGCATGAAGATCCTGCGGAAAAATCGGATTTCCTCATTGGAGAGGCAGCAGGACATCCCGGATTTATCGATGTGGCAGGTATTGAATCTCCGGGACTCACCAGCGCACCGGCTATCGGTGAATATGTGGCGCGAATCGTTGAGGAGATCTGTCCCGCAGAAAGTAAGACAGATTTCATTGATACCAGAAAGGGCATTCCCAGCATGGCGCTTGCCACGGAGGAAGAGAGAGAAGCATTGATCCGTAAGGATTCGGCTTTTGCCAATGTGATCTGCCGGTGCGAGCTGGTGACGGAGGGCGAAATTCTGGAAGCGATTCACCGCCCGGTAGGAGCGACGACGCTGGATGGTGTCAAGCGTCGTACCAGAGCCGGTATGGGCAGATGCCAGGCGGGCTTCTGTTCGCCCAAGACTCTTGAAATTCTGGCGCGGGAACTGCACCTGGATCCGGCCCGGATCACCAAGGAAGGGATCGGTTCCGAGATTTTAGTGGGTAAAAACAAAGATACCGCACCCGGAGAGGGCGGAACGTGGAAAAAGCCGCAGGCACCTGCCGGAAAGGAGGCACTCCATGAGTAAACGTACGGAAGATATTGTGATCATCGGAGGGGGACCTGCGGGACTGGCGGCAGCATTATCCGCGAGAAAAGCAGGTTGTGAAAAAGTGCTGATCCTGGAGCGTGACAGGGAACTGGGCGGTATTCTGAACCAGTGCATTCACAACGGTTTCGGACTGCATACTTTCAAGGAGGAGCTGACCGGACCCGAATATGCGGAACGCTATATCGATATGGCGGAAGAAGCGCAGATTCCCTATCTGCTGAACACTATGGTAACCAATATTTCCCTGCTTCCCGACGGACGTAAAAAAGTCACCGCCATGAACAAAGAAGACGGACTATTGGAGATCGAGACGGAGACGGTGATCCTGGCTATGGGATGCAGAGAGCGTTCCCGGGGAGCGCTGAATATCCCCGGCAGCAGACCGGCGGGCATCTACAGCGCAGGAACAGCACAGTATTATGTGAACATCAGAGGACGTATGCCCGGTAAATGTGTGGTGATCCTCGGCTCCGGAGACATCGGGCTTATCATGGCGAGACGTATGGTACTGGAAGGCGCCAAAGTGCAGTGTGTGGCAGAGCTTCGTCCCCAGAGCGGGGGCCTGAAACGTAACATCGTACAGTGCCTGGACGATTTCAACATTCCACTGTACCTGAATACCACGGTAGCGAAGATCCATGGCAAAGACCGTGTGGAGGGTGTGACCCTGACGAAAGTGGATGATACCGGAAAGCCGGTCCCCGGTTCCGAATGGGAAGTTCCCTGTGATACTCTGCTGTTGTCCTGCGGACTGATTCCGGAGAACGAACTGACTAGGGGCTTGGGAGCAGATATGGATGGCAAGACCGGCGGCCCGGTGGTAGGAGAGAATCTGGAGTGCAGTATCCCCGGTGTATTCGCCTGCGGCAATGTACTCCATGTCCACGAACTGGTAGATCATGTATCCGCAGAAGCGGAAAAGGCAGGAAACTATGCTGTGGCATATATCCGGCAGAAAAGAGGGTGAGACGATGGCAGAGAAAAATACAATGCAAAGAGAACTGACCTGTATCTGCTGCCCGGTGGGCTGTGCTCTGACTGTAACCATGGCAGATGACAACAGTGTCACAGTGAGCGGCAACCGCTGCCCCAGAGGTGCGGCTTACGGAGAAAAGGAAGTCACGAATCCTACCCGGATCGTCACCTCCACCGTGCGTGTGGAAGGTTATCCGGACACAGTGGTATCCGTGAAGACCGCTTCGGATATTCCCAAAGGCAGGATTGATGACTGCATGAAAGCACTGGCAGATGTCACTGCGGCTGCACCCATTCATGTAGGTGATGTTATCGTGGAAAATATAGCTGACACGGGTGTCAATATAGTAGCAACCCGGTCGTTTCGCGGGTGACAGAGGACAGAAATAGGGAAGAGAGAGCATATTTGGGGCAATGGGCACAATATATTCCAATGACAGGATCGGGATACATTATGAGCAGAGCCCGGAATGAACAACGGGAGGTTACATAACACAATGGGAGATACACATAACACACAGAAAAAGACATATATCATGGCGCTGGATCAGGGAACCACAAGTTCCCGCTGTATCCTGTTCGACAAGCAGGGGAATATCTGTTCCATGGCACAAAAAGAATTCACGCAGATCTATCCCCAGCCCGGCTGGGTAGAGCACAACCCCATGGAGATCTGGTCCTCCCAGCTGGGGGTGGCTATTGAAAGCATGGCGGTGCTGGGAATCACCGATGACCAGATCGAGGCCATCGGCATTACCAACCAGCGGGAAACCACGATTATCTGGGATAAAAATACCGGTGAACCTGTATACAATGCTATTGTATGGCAGTGCCGCCGTACTTCCGATATGATCGAAGAATTGAAAAAAGACGGTTTTGATCAGGTCATCCGGAAGAAGACCGGCCTGATCCCGGATGCTTATTTCAGCGCCTCGAAGATCGCATGGATCCTGAACAATGTACCCGGTGCCAGAGAACGGGCAGAGCGGGGAGAATTGCTGTTCGGTACAGTGGATACCTGGCTGATCTGGAATCTGACCAAGGGAGCCGTACATGTAACGGATTATACCAATGCTTCCCGTACGATGCTTTTCGACATTCATAATCTCTGCTGGGATCCGGAGATTTTGGAACGCTTCCATATACCGGAGAGCCTGTTGCCCAGAGTATGTTGTTCCAGTGAGATCTATGGCAAGACCGATGCTTCTGTACTGGGCGGAGAGATTCCCATTGCCGGTGCAGCGGGAGACCAGCAGGCAGCACTGTTCGGACAATGTTGTTTTGAACAGGGGGAAGTGAAGAATACTTACGGGACCGGCTGCTTCTTATTGATGAACACCGGACACGAAGCCATTACTTCCCAATCCGGCCTGCTGACCACCATTGCAGCCAGCACTACGAAAAATGTGGAGTATGCGCTGGAGGGCAGCGTATTCGTGGCCGGAGCCGGAATCCAGTGGCTTCGCGACAGCATGCGTATGCTGAAGACCTCTGCCCAGTCCCAGGAATATGCGGAGCACGTACCGGATACCGCGGGCGTCTACATTGTTCCCGCTTTTGCCGGAATGGGGGCTCCCTATTGGAATCAGTATGCCAGAGGCACTATCGTAGGCATCACCAGAGGCTGTACCAAGGAGCATTTCATCCGTGCAACACTGGAATCTATTGCCTATCAGACGGCGGATGTGCTGGAAGCTATGGAAAAAGACAGCGGCATTGATCTGAAGAGCCTGAAAGTAGACGGCGGTGCCAGCGCCAATGATTTTCTCATGCAGTTCCAGGCAGATATCGTAAATACTCAGGTACGCCGCCCGGCCTGCATTGAGACCACGGCTCTTGGAGCGGCTTATCTGGCGGGACTTGCTGTGGGCTATTGGAAGAACCGCGATGAGATCCGGGAGAACTGGCAGATCGGTGCTTCTTTTACGGCGGAAATGGATGGAGAGACCAGACAGAAACTGTTAAAGGGCTGGCACCGTGCTGTGAAATGCGCGCTGGCATGGGCGGAGGATGAAATCTAAACAAAACCTTAATTTTTACAGGTAACGTGTATTTTTGACGGAGCAATCTTGTAAAGTGACAAAGTACTGTGGTATGATAACTATTTAGAATACCATGACTGTTTGTGACGGCCTCTGACAGGGGATGGCCGACGACGGCTCAGGGATTCCGGAAAGGAAGCGGCATGGATTTAAAGGGCTTACCACAGACCGTTCAAAACTTCATAGAGGAAACCATCCGAACACGGGAGACGGGGAAATGCCTGGATAATGCAACCTGCCAGAAAGTGATGGAATATGCAGCAGACACCGGATCTCAGAAGCTGGCCGGCCTGGGGCTTTATTATCTTGCGGAATATTACTGGCAGAACGATCAGTACGAAAGCACCATGCAGTGTCTGTCAGAAAGTGTCGGCTATCTGAAAAATGAGCGGATGTATGAACTGCTGGCCAGAACCTATAATATGATGGGAGCGGTGTCCGACCGGAAGAACAACAGGATGGTGGCCTTAAGTTCCTATTATAACTGCCTTCAGTATGCGGAAAAATACCATTTTTACTATATTCAGGCCATGGCGGAAAGCAACATTGCGTATACGCTGGTGCGAATGCGTCTGCGAAAAGAAGCCATCGAACATTACCGCAAGGCACTGGAATGCTATGCAAAGGCGGAGAAGACCTACTATCTGAATCTGAACCGGATCAACTGTATGATCGAATGCGGCTGTTGCCATCTGTTTCTGCAGGAAGTGGAAGAGGCACTGCAGTTGTGGGAGGAGATACAGAAGGTTCTGCGGGAAGATCCGGACAGCTATTACTCGGCAATTACTGTAGAAATGTACCAGATTCCCTGTGAAACCCTGCAGGGAAGAACAAAAGAAGCGGAGCAGCTGGCACGGGATCTGCTGGAACAGCTGCAGGATCCGGAAAAATTTGAAGAGATTCGGGACAATCTGGTGATCCTGGCGGGAATTATGTCATTTATGCCGAAAAAGGATCTGCTGGAACAACTGATCGGGATTATTGATGAGAACCATATAGAGGAGCATTATAATATCTTTCTGGATCTGTATCCGTTTAAAAGTGAGCTTCTGCAGAAGAAGGGAATCACGCAGGAATACATAGATTATACCCGCCAGTATTTCGAGATTTATGAGAAATACCAGCAGGAAAACAGAGAAGCATTGATCAATGTCATGGAATTGCAGGACCGGCTGAAAAACGTTACGCTGGACGGGACCAACATGAAGGCTTCCAACCGGGAGCTGGAAAGTCTGGCTATGCATGATGAACTGACGGGACTGGCGAACCGGACATTTTTACATGAATACTTAACGAGCAGTTTTGAACATGCCTATGGAGAACAGGAGATCATGGGAGTAGAACTCATGGACATTGATTTCTTCAAGGAATACAACGACCATTACGGACATCTGGCCGGGGACCACTGCCTGAAAACGATTGCCGGAGTGCTGCGAAAACAGCAGGTTCCGGGCAAGGTTTTTTGTGCCAGATACGGCGGGGATGAATTTATGATCCTCTATACCGGAATGACAGCGGAGAAGATACGGAGAGTATCAGAGGATATTCTTCGGGAGGTCCGCAAATTGAAACTTCCCCATGAACGCAGTAATTGCAGCAACTACGTATCGGTAAGCCAGGGAGTATTCGCGCGGATCCCGGTGGGCAATAACAGAGAATGGGATTTCACGTCAAGAGCGGATGATCTTCTCTATAGGGCCAAAAACTGTGGAAGAGACAGCATCTGTCTGTCCACGGAAAAGTCCAGAGATAAGTTTATAGAGATCGAATAAAAGGCGCAGACAGCGCGGATGGGAGAGTGTAGTATGCTAGTTCAGAAATACAAAGACATGCTGTCCGGAAAATCAGTGATCCGGCAGCTTTCGGAATTCGCAACGGCGAGAGGACAGGAAATCGGATACGAAAATGTATTTGACTATAGTCTGGGAAATCCTTCCGTTCCGGTTCCCAGAGAATTTACAGACCGCATGATCCATATGCTGGCCACAAAAGAGCCTTTGGAGCTGCACGGTTACAGCCCCAGTCTCGGCATTACCAGTGTGAGAGAAGCCATTGCGGAGAATCTGGAACAGAGATTCGGTCTGCCCTATCGTAAAGAGCATATTTTTATGGCATCGGGAGCAGCCGGAGCATTGGCCCACGCTTTCCGTCTGGTGACAGAGCCGGGAGATGAGATCCTGACTTTTGCACCGTTTTTCCCGGAATACCACCCTTATGTGGATCTCACTGGAGCGGTACTCAAGGTGGTACCCCCTAATCTGGAGAACTTTCAGATCAATTTTGAAGCCTTTGAGGAAATGCTGACGGAGAAGGTCAAAGCGGTATTGATCAATACCCCCAACAATCCTTCCGGTGTGGTGTATTCCACCCCTACATTGCAGAGACTGGCGGAGGTCCTGAAAGAGAAATCAAAACAGTACGGACACATCATTTATCTGATCTCTGATGAACCGTACCGTGAGATCGTGTTTGAAGGCGTGGACAATCCCTGCGTATCTTATTTTTATGACAATACCATCATGTGCTATTCCTTCTCCAAGTCCTTATCCCTGCCGGGAGAGCGTATCGGTTATGTGGCAGTGAACCCGGCCTGTGAGGAAGCGGAGACCATGATCAATATGTGCGGACAGATCTCCCGGGGCATCGGACATAACTGTCCTCCGTCCATTATTCAGCTGGCGGTGGCACAGGTGCTGGATAAAACAGCGGATCTGTCTGTCTATGAGACCAATATGAATATCCTGTATAAGGAACTGACCGATCTGGGATTCACCTGCGTGAAGCCCGGCGGAACTTTCTATATTTTCCCGAAGGCTCTGGAAGAGGATGCCAAGATATTCAGTCAGAAGGCGTTGAAATACGATCTGATCCTGGTACCGGGTGATACCTTTGGGGCACCGGGATATTTCCGCATGGCATACTGTGTGGATACTGAAAAAGTGGAGAGATCCCTGGAAGCTTTGCGGAAGTTCGTGAAGACAGAGTATGCAACTATCTAGAGCCATGCAGCATATCGAAAGCGAATCGTGCTTGCACGGATGAGCCTTTCGATATGCTGATGTGACGAAATAACCACATGAGCAAATAACAAGAGAACTTGTTATTCAGAAAAGCATCGCAGATGCGATTTTGCGAATGGGGTTCTAAATAGTTGCGGGAGCAGAAAGGAGAGGAGTATATGTATCAGGCAGGACTGGTATTGGAAGGCGGCGGAATGAAGGGTGTATACACTGCCGGAGTACTGGATTTTTTTACCGAAAAGGGAATTGATTTTTCTCACATTTACGGAGTATCCGCCGGTGCATGTCATATGTGCAGCTATCTGTCCAGACAAAAGGGAAGAGCGTTAAGCGTCAGCATAGATTATCTGGATACCAGAAGATACTGCAGTGTAGAAAGTCTGGTGACCAGCGGAGATCTGTTCAATGTGGATTTCTGTTATCACCTGATTCCGGATTACCTGTATCCGTATGATTATGATACCTTTGAAAAATATCCCGGCAAGGCCTACAGCGTGGTGACCAACATCGAAACGGGACAGCCCGAGTATCTGAGAGTCAGGGATATCCGTAAGGATATCGACAAGATCCGGGCATCTGCGTCTCTGCCGCTGGTGGCACGAAACGTAAAGATTGACGGGAAACTGTATCTGGACGGCGGCATCAGCGATGCGATCCCTTTGGAAAAGTCCATTCTGGATGGAAACCGCAAGAACATTGTGGTCATGACCAAAGAAATCGGCTTTGTGAGAAAACCGGCATCCGCAGCACAGCTGGGACTCATAAAACTCAGATATCTGAAATATCCTAAAGTATATGAACTCATGGCGGACAGACATATCCGCTATAACGAGTGCCTGGACTATATTGACAGACAGGAGAAAAACGGTCAGGCCTTTGTGATCAGGCCCCATAAGAAGAGTGATGTGGGACGGATCGAGAAGGACAAGGACAAACTGATCGCATTATACGAAGAGGGGTACCGGGAAGCAGAGAACTGCTATGAGGATCTGCTTGCATATCTGGAAAATAAAAGTTCTGATTCGTCAGAAAATAAAAAGATGGGAGAAACAAAATGTTAGAAATTATCAAGGCAATTATCTACGGTATTGTGGAGGGCATCACGGAATGGCTGCCCATCAGCAGTACCGGTCACCTGATCCTGGTGGAGCGCCTGATTCCTTTTCAGGAGACCAGCGAAGGCTTTTTCGATATGTTTGATGTTGTCATTCAGCTGGGAGCTATTCTGGCGGTGGTTGTTCTGTTCTGGAACAAAATCTGGCCTTTTTATCTGAAGAAGAACCAGCAGACAAAAAAAGGCGGCATTGTAAGATCCAAAAAAGACTTCACAGTAGGAAACGTAGCGCTGAGCATGGATGCTTTCTGGATGTGGGTGAAGATCGTTGTGGCATGTATCCCCGCAGTGGTTTACGGCCTGCTGTTTGATGATGCGGTGAGTGAAGCCTTCAAAAAAGAGATCGGAACCAGTGGAGTGACGGTTCAGGTTATCGTGGTGGCGGTTATGCTGGTGCTGGTCGGCGTGCTGTTTATCGTGATCGAGAACTGGAACAAGAATCGAGTACCTACCACTACAACACTGTCACAGCTGACTTACAGAGATGCACTGATCATCGGTCTGTGCCAGCTGGTTGCCGCGGCACTGCCCGGAACTTCCCGCTCCGGAGCTACGATTCTGGGAGCTATCGTCATTGGCATTTCCAGAACGGTTGCGGCAGAGTTTACCTTCTTCCTGGCAATCCCCGTTATGTTTGGGGCAAGCCTTCTGAAGGTCGTGAAATTCGGTTTTGCATTTACGGGAATGGAACTGGCCTGTCTGCTGATCGGTACCGTAGTGTCCTTTATCGTGTCCCTGTTTGTACTTCGCTTCCTGATGGGATATATCAAAAAGCATGACTTTAAGGTCTTTGGATGGTATCGTATTGTACTGGGAATTATAGTATTACTGTATTTCCTCGTATTCGCATAACTGTTGACAATTATAGGGAAATGGAATAAACTACCCTTATCGAGCGCCGGAATACGGCACTTGGGAGGAGATTGGAAAAATTATTTTTTGTACATGATGTGTACAGAAGGGAGACGGTAACATGGCAATAGTTAAGAAAACTGTAGCACCTGTAGCAGCTAAAGTGGAAGCACCCAAGGCAGAAGTTAAGAAAGCAGCACCGACAACTCCAGTTAAGACAGAAAACAAGACCGCTGTGAAGGAAGCTGAGAAGGCACCTGTAGCAAAGGCAGAAGAAAAAGCACCCGTGAAGGCAGAGGCTAAGAAGCCTGCAGCCAAGAAAGAAACAGTTAAGAAAGAAACCAAGAAGGCAGCACCTGCAAAGGCAGAGGCCAAGAAGCCCGCAGCCAAGAAAGCAGAGTTAAAGAGCGAGATCAGCGTTCAGTTCGGCGGCAAGTCCTACTCTCAGGAAGATCTGCTGAAGATCGCCAAGGATGTATGGAAATACGACCTGAAGCAGAAGGCAGCTGACCTGACCAGCGTAGAGCTGTATGTAAAGCCCGAAGAGAACATGGTTTACTACGTAATGAACAAAGAGATCACCGGAAGCTTCTACATATAATTATCCAGAGTCAGATAAAATGAGCAAAGTATACGTCGAATGCTTGCATTCGTAAGAATACTTGCTCATTTTTATATGACGAAGTAACCCTATGAGCAAAAGGAGAGCACCGCAGGTGCGATTTTGCGAATAGGGTTCTGGATAATTATATGGGCGGTGATTTATCAGACCTCAAAGTGAGTATTTCAACTTTGGGGTCTTTGTATCTATAAAAATGTTAAAGGATGACAGAATGCAGAAGAAATCAGAAAAGATTATTTTTACATTATATCTGCTGGGCTTTCTGGTGCTGGCACTTACGCTTGCGCTGTTGCAGCCGCTGGCCAACACGCCGCCCCTGTATGGCAATCCGCCGGATGAACATGCGAGATACCTGATCCCGCAGTTTATCTGCAAGTATGGGAAGATTCCTACGGGATGGGAGGAAGAGGTGAGAATCCCCGCCTATGGATTTTCCTATGCGCTGTATAACGTATTTCCCTATATCGTGCAGGGATATCTTATGCGTTTTGTGAGTCTGTTTACGGAATCGGAAGTGGCACTGCTCTATACTGCGAGACTGGTGAATGTAACCTTTGGGCTGCTGATGGCAGTGGTAGTATATTTTATCGGAAAAAGAGTGTTCCGGGATGACAGATTCCGCTGGATGTTCTGCTTCGCGGTGACGTATCTGCCGGAAGGACTGTTTATGCACACCTATGTAAATACGGATTCCTGCTGTATGCTGTCCACGGCTATGATGGTATATGCCCTGGTATGTGTATATCAGGATGGCATAAATGTCCGCAACAGCCTGTGGATGAGCGGTGGTATTATTCTGTGTGCTCTTTCTTATTATAATGCCTACGGATATATTGTAAGCTGTATTTTGCTCTTCCTGTTGTTTTTTCTGCAGAAGAAGGAAAGCGGCGGCTACACCTATGACTGGAAGGATATGCTGAAATATGGCTGTCTGATCGCGGGAGTGGTTCTCGCAGGGATCAGCTGGTGGTTCATTCGCAGTTATATCGTTCTGGACGGGGACCTGCTGGGGCTGGCCACCCGGGAAAAGATGGCAATCCAATATGCAGTGGATAGTGTCAATCCGCTGACCATGCAGACCTATCAGTCCATGGGCTATACGGTGCCGGAAATGTTCCGGGAACGCTATACTCTGTCCGGCCTGTTCCACAGCTTCGTGGCAGCCTTCGGTTCCATGTCGATCTACGGAAGTATCTGGCTGTACCGGGCATATAAAGCATTTTTTATCCTGGGCACCGTGGGAAGTCTCTTATATGTGATCTGCTATAAAAAGCGCCGCAAAATATCCGGAAGAGAATGGCTCTTCCATATTAATATGCTGTACTGCATTTTTATGCCGGCATTTCTGACGATCTACTATGCATACACCACGGATTATCAGAATCAGGGACGTTATCTTCTCCCGGCACTGATCCCACTGATGTATTACATGGTAAAAGGGCTCCAGAAGCTTTCGGAACTGAAGATCAAAGGCAGAACCTTCCCCCGGTGGCTGGTGAATACAGGAGTCGCGATATGCTTCCTGATCCTCATCGGAGGTACAATAGATATGGTATATGTACGGGCACTTCCCGTATATCTGGAGACAGGACTGGTACTGAAGTAGTACCGGTTCTTTCTTTATATTTTGTTAATAATCTTTAGAATTATTTTCCGGAAAATCAGTTGACAATAATACCCTGTAGTGCTATTTTAGGGTAAGAAGATGTTAGCACTCCTTTCGAATGAGTGCTAATAATCCCAAAGGGAGTGATGGAATGCAATTGGATGACAGAAAAACAATTATATTGCAAGCCATTATCCGGAACTACTTGGAAACGGGAGAGCCGGTAGGCAGCAGGACCATTTCAAAATACACGGATCTGAATTTAAGCTCGGCAACCATTCGGAACGAGATGGCGGATCTGGAAGAGATGGGTTATATCATACAGCCGCACACTTCCGCAGGAAGGATTCCTTCCGATAAGGGATATCGCTTCTATGTGGATACCATGATGGCCACCAGAGAGCAGGAAGTCAATGAGATGAAGGATATGCTCCTGGAGAGACAGGATAAGCTGGAGAACCTGTTAAAGCAGGTGGTGAAGACCCTGGCTCAGAACACACAATACGCCACCATGATCAGCGCTCCGCAGGTACATCGCAATAAGGTAAAGTTCATCCAGCTGTCCCGGGTAGATGCCGGACAGATCCTGGCAGTCATCGTTGCCGAAGGCAATGTGATCAAGAACAACATCCTGGCGGTGAATCAGGAACTGGATGATGAGACATTGCTGAAGCTGAACATTCTGTTGAACACCCACCTTAATGGATTGTCCATGGAGGAGATCAACTTAGGAATGATCGCAGCGATGAAGCAGCAGGCCGGAATTCACAGTGAGATTGTCAGTGAGGTGATCGATGCTGTGGCAGATGCCATCAAGGCGGACGAGGACCTGGAGATCTACACCAGCGGTGCCAACAATATTTTCCGGTATCCGGAACTGGCAGATCAGTCCAAAGCAAGCGAACTGATCAATGCCTTCGAAGAAAAACAGCAGCTGGGCGGTCTGATCCAGGAATCCCTGGCAGATGAGGGCAACACCGGTATTCAGGTGTACATCGGAGACGAGACACCGGTACAGGGCATGAAAGATTGCAGTGTTGTCACAGCTACTTATGAATTGGGCGAAGGCATGAAGGGAACCATAGGAATCATAGGTCCCAAGAGAATGGATTATGACAAGGTCATAGGAACTCTGCGAACGGTGCAGAACCAGTTGGATGACCTTTACCGCAAAGAATAGACAGATTCCAGAAAGGAAAGCAAGCATGGCAGATCAGGAAAAAGAAATATTAGAGGAAGAAATGGAACAGGATCTTTCAGATGCCGAAGAACTGAAGGAAGAAGAGAACGAAAGCGAAGAGCCTGAAAGCAAGGAAGACAAGAAAGCAGCAAAGAAACAGGCTAAGCTGAATAAAAAGGAAGATTCTTACAAAGAGAAGATCGATCAGCTGGAAGACAGAGTAAAGCGTCAGATGGCAGAATTCGAGAATTTCCGTAAGAGAACCGACAAGGAAAAACAGGCTATGTTCGATACCGGAGCCAAGAGTGTGATCGAGAAGATCCTTCCGGTGGTGGACAATTTTGAAAGAGGTCTGGCAACGGTTCCCGAAGAATCCAAAGAGGATCCTTTTGTAGACGGTATGAACCGCATCTACAAACAACTGATGACGGAACTGGACAATATCGGAGTAAAACCCATCGAGGCTGTCGGCCAGGAATTTGATCCGAACCTTCACAACGCAGTAATGCAGGTGGAGAGCGATGAGTATGAATCCGGAGTGGTAGCCCAGGAACTTCAGAAGGGTTACACATACCATGACATGGTCGTAAGACACAGCATGGTAGGAGTTGTTCAATAATTTGATTATCACATATTTTTGGATATAGAAACTATAAAATGAAAACAGAAAGTAAAACAGGAGGAAAATATTATGAGTAAGATTATTGGTATTGACTTAGGTACAACCAACAGCTGTGTAGCTGTTATGGAAGGTGGTAAACCCACCGTTATCGCTAATACAGAAGGCGCAAGAACCACACCCTCTGTTGTAGCATTTACCAAGACCGGTGAGAGACTGGTCGGTGAGCCTGCAAAGCGTCAGGCAGTTACCAACGCAGAGAAGACCATCTCCTCCATTAAGAGAGATATGGGTACCGATCGCGGCCGTACCATTGACGGCAAGAAATACTCTCCTCAGCAGATCTCCGCAATGATTCTGCAGAAGCTGAAAGCAGATGCAGAGAGCTATCTGGGTGAGAAGGTTACCGAGGCAGTTATCACAGTTCCCGCATACTTCAACGATGCTCAGCGTCAGGCTACCAAGGATGCCGGTAAGATCGCAGGGCTGGATGTAAAGCGTATCATCAACGAGCCTACCGCAGCAGCACTTGCTTATGGTCTGGACAATGAAAAAGAGCAGAAGATCATGGTATACGACCTTGGTGGTGGTACCTTTGATGTATCTATCATTGAGATTGGTGACGGTGTCATCGAAGTACTGGCTACCAACGGTGATACACACCTTGGCGGTGATGATTTCGATAACAAGATCATTCAGTGGATGCTGGATGAATTCAAGAAGGCGGAAGGCGTAGACCTGTCCGGCGATAAGATGGCTATGCAGAGACTGAAGGAAGCAGCTGAGAAGGCTAAGAAAGAGCTGTCCAGCGCAATGACCACCAACATCAACCTTCCTTTCATTACCGCAACCGCAGAAGGACCCAAGCACTTTGATATGAACCTGACTCGTGCCAAGTTCGATGAACTGACCAGAGATCTGGTTGACAAGACTGCTATCCCCGTACAGAACGCTATGAAGGATGCAGGCCTGAACTATTCCGATCTGGGCCAGGTACTGTTGGTAGGTGGTTCTACACGTATCCCTGCTGTACAGGATAAGGTAAGAGCCCTGACCGGTAAAGAGCCCAGCAAGTCCCTGAACCCCGATGAGTGCGTGGCAATCGGTGCTTCCATTCAGGGTGGTAAGCTTGCAGGTGATGCAGGTGCCGGCGATATCCTGTTACTGGATGTAACTCCTCTGTCCCTGTCCATCGAGACCATGGGTGGTGTTGCTACCAGACTGATCGAGAGAAATACTACCATCCCTACCAAGAAGAGCCAGATCTTCTCTACCGCGGCTGACAATCAGACCGCTGTAGATATCAACGTAGTACAGGGTGAGCGTCAGTTCGCCAAGGATAACAAGTCCCTCGGACAGTTCCGTCTGGACGGTATTGCACCCGCTCCCAGAGGAATCCCTCAGATCGAGGTTACCTTCGATATCGATGCCAACGGTATCGTAAATGTATCCGCTAAGGATCTGGGTACCGGCAAGGAACAGCACATCACCATTACTGCAGGTTCCAACATGTCCGATTCCGATATCGAGAAGGCTGTCAAGGAAGCAGCTGAGTTCGAGGCACAGGACAAGAAGCGTAAGGAAGCTATCGAGGCAAGAAACGAAGCTGATTCCTTCGTATTCCAGACCGAGAAGGCTCTGAATGAAGTAGGTGACAAGGTTCCCGAGAGCGATAAGACTCAGGTACAGGCTGATCTGGAAGCTGTTAAGGCTATTCTGGAGAGAACCAAGGACCAGGAGATGAGCGACAGCGATGTAGATGAGCTGAAGGCTGCAAAAGAGAAACTGACCCAGAGTGCTCAGTCTGTATTCACCAAGATGTATGAGCAGGCTGCTCAGGCACAGCAGGGTGCACAGGGCGCAGCAGGTCCCGACATGAATGCACAGGCCGGCGGCAATGCAGGATCTAACGCAGATGATGATGTCATCGACGGAGATTTCAGAGAAGTATAATGGAACTTCACAAATAACGCAAATCGTGGTATAACAGTAAATGCTGTGTAACAGTGATTGCGAATAACAGGGGCACAGGGTATGCGAAAGCGTGCCCTGTGCATAACCGTTTTTAGATTTAAGTGACAGAGGTGCAAAAATGGCAGAGCAGAAGAGAGACTATTACGAGGTCCTCGGTGTAGATAAGAATGCAGATGATGCTGCAATTAAAAAAGCATACCGGGTACTGGCGAAAAAATACCATCCCGACATGAACCCCGGAGACAAGGATGCAGAACAGAAATTTAAAGAAGCTTCCGAGGCTTATGCCGTGCTGAGTGATCCCGAGAAGAGACGTCAGTATGATCAGTATGGCCATGCGGCATTTGACGGTGGCGCAGGCGGTGCCGGTGGCTTCGATTTCAACGGAGCCGATTTTGGAGACATCTTCGGAGACATTTTCGGAGATATCTTTGGCGGTGGCAGAAGCAGAGGCGCCAGAAATAACGGCCCCATGAAAGGTGCCAACATCCGTACCAGTGTTCATATCACTTTTGAAGAAGCGGTCTTTGGCTGCAAGAAGGAGATTGATCTCACAGTAAAGGAGACCTGTAAGACCTGTAACGGCTCCGGTGCGAAGCCCGGAACCAGCCCTGAGACCTGTACCAAGTGTGGTGGTAAGGGCCAGGTGGTATTTACCCAGCAGTCTTTCTTCGGTACTGTGCGTAATGTACAGACCTGTCCCGACTGTCAGGGTACCGGTAAGGTGATCAAGGAGAAATGTCCGGATTGTCGTGGTACCGGATACATTCCTATGAAGAAACGCTATGCGGTAGATATTCCCGCAGGTATTGATAACGGTCAGTCCACCCGTATGCCGGGACTGGGTGAGCCGGGTGTCAACGGTGGCCCCAGAGGCGATGTGCTGGTAGAAGTGATCGTTGGTCGTCATCCGATCTTCCAGAGACAGGATTTCGATATTTTCTCTACCGTACCTATTTCATTTGCAGTAGCGGCATTGGGCGGCGAAGTGCTGATCGATACCGTAGACGGTAAGGTAGTATATGATGTAAAGGCCGGAACCCAGACCGACACCAAGATCCGCCTGCGCGGCAAGGGTGTTCCTTCCTGGAGGAACAAGGATGTCCGCGGCGATCACTATGTAACACTGGTGGTGCAGACTCCCGACAAGCTGAAGCCGGAAGCAAAGGAGCTGTTAAAGCAGTTCGATGCATTGACCGGTGATTCCCTGAATGCTGTGAAGAAAGCAACGGAAAGCGGAGAGGGAGAGACCAGGGAGAAGGACTCCAAGGACGGAAAAAAGAAGAAGTTTTGGAAGTGAAAATGAATAAATAAATCCCCGTAGCCTCGGCTGGGGTAAGAAACGCGGCACGCTCGCGCTCTGTCGCAGAGCGTAGCGGTACGTAAGCGGTCAGAGTACACCCGCTAAGTACCGACGTCTGCTTATGGCACTGCTTATTCTTACACCCAGCCGGGGCTGTTTTTTGGCGGCAATTATTTTAAATACATTTTCGAAATTATGTTGGGGTGAACGGTTTGACAGAACGGGCAGAAACGCTTACAATTCAAGTAGTTATGCTGTCTGTGACACGAAGGAGCCTGCAGGATGGAGAACCGGAAAGAGGAATTTCTGAAAATTGTATGTCAGATCTATCTGATCGCTGTTCTGGCGGTGCTGCCTCTTTACTACATTCCCTGGAATGGATATTATAAACTGGGTGATACCAAATATTACCTGTATCGCAATATTTCGCTGCTTTGTCTGGGAATCGGTCTGGTGGTGGCGTGCATCTCGGTTGTGAGCGACCGGGGAATAGGAAAACACCACAGAACGAATGCAGTAACGAAGACAGTCTTTCTGTACGGAATCTGCGCATTGCTTTCTGCAGCCTGCAGCCCTTATGGCAGTATTGCCTGGAATGGAGAGCGGGAATGGTACATGGGAGCCGTCACAATCTGTCTTATGGCCGGAGGATTTTTGCTGACGGCGAATTACGGAGATGACTGCAAAACGGCGATATTGCTGGGAGAAGCTGCATTTGCGGCTGTTACACTGATTGGCCTGTTTCAGAAGCTGGGATATGATCCGTTGGGGCTGCTGAAAGGCTATGTCGTGGGGGACTGGGAGTTTACACACATGCTTTCCACCCTGGGGAACAGCAACTGGCTCAGCGGGTATTACAGTGTGATGTTTCCCTTTTCCATGGCGCTGTTTCACCGGACATTGGAGGAAGGGAAAAAAGTACTCACATTGCTGTCCGGAATGTGTAACATGTTCGCCATGATACTTCTGTTTTTACAGGGGAGCGATAGCGGCGTGATCGTGGCATGCACGGTCATGGCACTGTGCTTCTGGCTTGACCGGAAGCAGGACGGATACTGGGAAGTGTATTTCCTTTTTCTGGCAGCGGTGGCTGTGGGAATGTGTCTTTGGAGTAAGGGAATGTTATATCTGGGAACGTTTGACATTCTCCTGCAGGATGGTATTGCCAAAAGGCTGGCAGCCTGGCAGGGATGGATTCCTTTTGCGGCGGGCTGTCTGGTGCTCTGGGGAGTCTGTCGCAGGATCCCGGAGAATAAGAAAAAAATATTGCAAAAAGGAGTACTGTGCTGTGCACTGACAGCAATAGCGGTAGTGCTGGCATGGTATCTGCACCGGTTGTCAGTAATCGATTTTGCGGAATGGGGCAACCGCCGTGGAAAGCTGTGGCAGATGGCATGGACAGGTTTCCGGGAAGGAAGTCTTCGCCAGAAGCTGATAGGGGCAGGACCGGATTGTTTTGCAGAGTATCTGGGAGAATTATTGCCCGGAGGCACCGTGCTTTTTGATAAAGGATATTTTGAAGGATCTGTTTTTACCAATGCACATAATGAGTGGCTCACCACACTGGTCAATATGGGCCTGTTGGGAGTGGCTGCCTATGGGGCCGTTTTTATCACAGCACTGCGAACTTACAAGAAGAATTTTCTCGCAGTTTTATTACTGTTTACCTATGGGATACATTCCCTGATCAGCTTTCAGCAGGTGCTGAATGCACCGCTTTTTTTCCTGGTACTGGGGCTGTGTGAAGCGGCGGATCGGGGAGAAAAGACCAAAACCAATCGGATGGATACGGATGAGGAGTTGTTAGAAGTTATATGAAAAATATTTGGAAGATTTTTACCGGAGATCTGAAGAAACTGGTGAAACAGCCCTTTGCGCTGATCATTATCATCGGGTTATGCGTGATACCGTCGCTGTATGCGTGGTTCAACATTTTTGCCAACTGGGATCCTTATGCCAATACCGGAGGGATTCCCGTGGCGGTGGTATCTCTGGACCGGGACTATACGCTGAAGGACGGATCCGTGGTAAATATGGGAGAATCCGTACTGGACAGTCTGCATTCCAACACCAGTGTAAAATGGATCTTTCTGGATACCGAGGAAGAGGCAAAAGAAGGCGTGGAAGCCGGAAAATATTATGCGGCCATCGTCATTACCGATAAATTCACCTATAGTATGTACAATGTTTTTTCCGATGACTTTGAGAATCCGGCGCTGATCTATTACCAGAATCAGAAGAGCAACGCCATTGCCACCAAGATCACAGATACGGTGGCAGGGACCCTGCAGAATACCATCAATGAGACCTTTATCAAGGTGGCTGCGACCACGGTGTTCGAAGAGGGCAACACGGTATCGGATCAGGTACAGGGTGACAGTTATGTGGAGGAATTCTGTTCCAAACTGGAGGAACTGAATGGCAATCTGAAGGAATACAGCGCTATGATCGATTCCTTCCGGGCGGGCAATGCGCGGCTGGAGGCGGCCATTACGCATGTGAACTATGAGATTCCCGCCATGCAGAAGAAGCTGGACAACACCACGGCCAGCCTGAACCAGAGCAGTCAGAATCTGTCTTCCACCAGAGATACCCTTGGTAATTTCAGCAACAATATCGATACTTCCATGAGCAATATCAACAATTCTCTGGAAAGTATCAAGAAAGCACTGGATGAGAGCAAACTGGCGGATGATACAGCACAGATGACAAGAGATCTGAACCGGGTGGCAAGGGATACCAATACCCTGAACGGACAGGTAAATACGCTGCTGGCGGCACTGATCCAGCAAAAACTGGAAAGCGTCTCCGATGGCAATGCGGCAGCCGGCGGCAGCGGCAGTAATATCAGCGGCGCGGCAGCGGATGCTGCTATTGAAGCGCTGAAAGCCATGCAGAAGGAACTGGATCTGATGAATACCGTAGTGGGCAATGTGTTGGAATCTACGGATGACAAGGCTGCGGAGAATGCAAAGGTCAATGTCAACAATGCCATGAACAATTTAAAGAGTGCCATTGACAGCTGCGAGACTTCCGTAAACAATATGCAGGGAATCTATAAGAATAATCTGGTGCCCCAGATGCAGAAAGTTCTGACAAATATGTCAGATTCTTTGAACCAGGTGACCAATCTGGTAAACACCCTGAGCAATACGGTGAAGAATGTCGGAGTTGTCATGGAAGGTGTCGGCAACACTGTGACCGGAACCAGCGAGAGCCTGGGCCAGATCAAGGATGTGGTAGACAATATCAGCGCCAAACTTACGGATCTGACAGAAAAACTGGACGGTGCATCCGAAGAGGAAATGATGGATATCCTGGTGCGTTTTCTGGGAGGAGATCCGGACAGCCTGGGGGCATATTTTGCATCTCCCGTGACCATGGAGACCATTGCCATGTACCCGGTGGCTACCTATGGTTCTGCCATGACACCGTTCTATTCCACTCTGGCAATCTGGGTGGGCTCCACGATCCTGGTGGCACTGGTGAAAGTAAAGGCCTCTCCGAAGGGGCTTGAAAATGTACAGAGTTATCAACTGTATTTCGGCAGATATCTGCTGTTCTTCTTATTGGCACAAATTCAGGCAGCCATCATTGTGGCCGGAGATCTGTGGCTGCTAAAAGTAAACATTGTGGAACCGGGGTTGTTTTTCCTGGCGGCAAGCTTCACGGCTACGGCATTTTCCCTGCTGATCTATTCTCTGACACTGGCGTTCGGAGATGTGGGCAAGGCTGTCTGC
>JBNMJR010000021.1:0-20702 GCA_050873925.1 Acetatifactor sp. | reverse complement strand
CTGATGTTCATTACACTTCCCAAGGTCTTCGACAGCATGGGAATGGGTACTTTCGTCGGTATCCTGTTCTTCCTTCTGGTGCTGTTCGCTGCCATGACCAGTTCCATCGCACTGACCGAGAGTGCTGTGTCCACTTTTGAGGATGAGTTGGGCTGGGGACGTAAGAAATCTACCGTCATCATGGGGGTGATCATGCTGGCTCTGGGAACTTTATCCTCTCTGGGTTATGGTCCCTTAGCCGCTGTGAAGATCATCGGCATGCAGTTTTTAGATTTCTTCGATTTCCTGACCAACTCCGTGATGATGCCCATTGCCGCCATCACCATCTGCCTGCTGGTATCCCGTGTCATCGGATTAAAGGCCATTGAAGAAGAGGTGATGCACGGAGAGGCCACCTTCCGCCGCAAGAAGATCTTCAACTTCATGATCAAATATCTCTGCCCGGTATTTGCCGCTATCATTCTGGCAAGCTCCGTGGCAAATGCCTTTGGATGGATCTCCATGTAAGATGCCAGGGTCATAAACAAAACCCCACGCTGTGCTCGCACAAGCGTGGGGTTCTTGTTTTATGACCCGCCCCGATATTCGCATAAAAGGGAAGCGTCAGCTTCCCTTTTATGCGAATACCGGGCAGGATTGTGAGAGTGCGTAGCACGGAACAATCCGTCGGGCATCTTACTATATCGGAATCACCCGTCCCGTCTCCGCATTCACCCTATGTGAAATCGAGATTACGGTACGGCCTTCCGAAGCACGTTTTAATGCCTGCAACACTTCCTCTTCGGTCTGGGCATCCAGATTTGCTGTGATCTCATCCAACAGAAGCAGCTTCGGCTTCGCCACCGCCGCTCTGGCAATGGATAACAACTGCCACTGTCCCTGAGAGAAAATCTCCGGGGTACAAGGGGTATCATAGCCTTTTTCCAACTGCTCGATCGTGGTATCCAGTCCTGCGATTCTGGCAGCTTCCCGGACATCTTCCGGTGTAAAGCGGTCATCATACAAAGTGATCTGGTCTCTTACCGTACCGGGAACTCTGTGGAAGGTCTGCTCCACATAACCGTACAGACTGCGCTTCTCATTCTCCGGAATCTGAAAAGCATCTCTTCCCTGAATCAGTACTTTCCCCGCTCCCGGCTGATAAAGTCCTAACAGCAGCTTGAAGATCGTACTTTTTCCCGCACCGGTTCTGCCCGACAGGGTAACCTGTTCTCCGGGATACACTTGAAAGCTTAAGTCTTGCAGAATTTTGCGGCTGTCATCCTCATAGCCAAAGGTTACATCCTGCAATTCCACAAAAGGTATCTCCTTCTCTGCGGAAACGGCGCCCTCCACGTCCTGCGCTCTCTCCGGCAGTTCCTCCAATGCATAGAATTCGTTGATTCTGTGCACACCCGCAATAGCGGATTGTATGGTCTGGATCTCCATTCCCAGACTCTCCACAGGGGTAAAGATCTGAGAGATATAGCCTATCACCGCTACCGCCGTACCCGCCGACATGCCGAACAGCGTCAGCACTTTTGCATTACCGGAAGCGGAAAACAGCATGACCACTGCCACCACGATGGCATTCAGGATCAGGATCACCGGAGAGTAGATGGCGTCATAGAAATTCGTCTTTTCCACGGCACGATAGCTGTCTGCGATACATTCATCATAACGTTTCGCCATGTAGCGCTCTTTTCCCAGATTATGGATCGTACGGATATTGTGCAGGGTCTCCGGCACATGCCCGGACGCCTTACCTACGGCCTGCCGGTTCTCGATCTGGGCTTTCAGCATATTCTTCTGCACCGTCCGAGTGAACCAGTACAGGAAAGGAAGGATCACCAGAAGCACAATGGCAAGTCCCCGGTTTTTCAGCCAGATCACCGCCAGAATACTCAGAATCTTGCAGGCATCCGCAAACATACTGATGATGCCGGAGGTGAACAGGTTCTCCACCGTATCCACATCGCCCACGAACCGGGAAACGATCGTACCGGGCTCCTGCTTCGTCAGTTCTCCCGCTGTCAGATTCGTATATTTATCCATCAGGCTGCTCCGCAGTGCATGGGTGATCTTCTGACCGAATACAGTTAAAAGTCCCTCTCTGACACTTTCTGTCAGACCGGTAAGTACCGTAAAGACAAAATACAGGATAACCAGCACCACCGGAACTGCGGTTCCTGTGGTGATCGTATCCACGATACTTCCGAGGATCCAGGGTGGCAGCAGAGCCGTTACAATGGCGCCCACTACAGCCAGCACGATTCCCAGTGACAACCATACATAACCTTTTACGGTCTGCCAAATCACGCTACGCACATTTCTCACATTTTCTTTCTTTTGCATCTGCTTATTTTGCTGCATGATTCTGACCTCCCTCCTGTGCACTCTGCTCATCGGTACCATCTGCCTGGGCTTCATATAGTCTCGCATACTCCGGGAACTTTTCCAGGATCTGCTCATGGCTTCCCGCAGTCACTTTTCCGTCCTCCATCCACAGCACCTGATCCATTTCAGGGAACAGATACAGTCTGTGGGACAACAGGATCACGATACTGTCCGCCGCCAGCTTCCGCAGATTGGCGAAAACCTCTTCCTCCGTCTTGCGGTCCAGCGCCGAGAACGGATCATCCAGAATCAGGATCGGCCGCTTATGACACAGGATTCTGGCCAGTGCCAGCCGCTGTGCCTGGCCGCCGGAAAGCCGGACACCACCATTACCTACGATGGTATTCATCCCTTTCTCCATCTCTGCCACCTCGCCGTCGAAGCAGACAGCTTTCAGATACTTTTCCGGATCGGCGTCATCACCCAACAGTACGTTGTTGCGGACACTGTCATTGAACAATTCCGGATCATGTCCCAGATAACCCACCATGCCACTGCGCTCCGGCTTCGTCATCTCCGATAATTCTTTTCCGTGAAAACGGATCCGTCCCTTGTAAGGGTATTCACACAGGAAGGTCTTGCCAAGTGTAGACTTACCACAGGCCACCGCTCCGGTGACACCGATAATCTGTCCGGGGGAAGCCAGCAGATTGAAGTTCTCATAAATGGGCTCTCCGCCGGGATACGCGAAGCTTACATCCGATACTTCCAGTACGCCGGAAGACTGCATCTTCACTTCATCGTCATAGGTTTCTTCCTTCATCAGCGGCTTGATTCGCTTCCAGGACACCTGCGCTTTATGTACCGCATTGAACAGTTTTGCCGCACTGGAAGACTTCACGGCAAGCTTGGAAAAGCAGGCCAAAAATGTGGTAAATGCAGCCACATCCCATGCTTTCCAGCCGATTCCCAGTACATTTCTGCTGCCGAAATACAGAATAAACAGCACACCGGTCATAGAAAGGATCCGGTACAGCGGAGGAAATGCCGTGCTCCAGATATTGGCACGGACTGCTGATTTCTCGTATGCGGTCAGGTTCTCCTCATAGGCCTGCTGCCGCTCCTCCTCGCAACCATATACCCGGTAGGTCACCGCGTTGGTGGCCCGGTCCAGCGTCGCAGCACTTAAAGCTCCGGACTGTTCCTTATACACGGCGCCGGTACGCTGCACATTGCGTTTCATTTTCTCCGCCACTACAAAGGACAGCGGAGGGAACAGGATACTGAGGATCGCCAGCCGCCAGTCATAGATTAACAGCATTACGGCGTAAGCTGCCAGTGCCACACCGGTATCGAAGACCTCGGTGGTGAACTTCCGCATTCCCTCGACACAGTCATCCACATCCAGAATTGCTTTGGTCATTACATTTCCGGTGCCCTCTTCCTCCAGTTCGGCCCGGCTCTTGTGAACGAGGCTGTCATACAGAGTCTCTTTCATATCTTTGTTTACATTATTGGCAAAACGCCGCACATAGAATCGTTTGACATAACGGGCGATCTGCACGATGGCAATGGATATCACATACGCAATCACCAGCACCAGCATGTCTGCATATTCCGCATTTTTTCCCAGAATGTCCACCAGACATCCCGTCATCCGGCCCTCGAACCACGGTCCCGCCAAAAGACCCAGATTGTAGATCAGTCCGGAGACTGTTACCGCCAGCAGGACCGGCCACTGGGCCTTGAAATAATACAGAACCTGATCTTTTTTCGCTGCATTAGATTTCTGTTTCATCCTCGTTTGCTCCTTCTTCCACACGTTTCGCCACATTGACAAATCCGGCCCGCCGCTCCTGCTTGGAACGCCAATACAGAGTATCTAACGTCTTGCAGAATGCTTCCTTCTCTTCCTCCGGAAGTTCCGCCAGCAGCCATTCATAAAAGACACTCTCGATGGCAGCCTTGGAGTTTTTCAACTGCTCTGCTTTCTCCGTAGCATAGAGCAACTGACTCCTGCCGTCTTCCGGATTGGGTTTCCGATAAAGGTATCCCTTATTCTCCAGACTGGCTGCCCGTCTCGCCGCAGCTCCCTTGTCGATCTTCAGCTGTTCCCGCACCGCCGCCTGGGTAATGCCCGGGTTGTGCCGCACCAGATGGATAAAATCAAATTCCGCAGTCCCGATCCCGTCTTCCTTCATGGTCTGTACCGTGAATTTGCTTACTTCTCTTGCTATTTTCGTCATTTTTCGTTCTGTTGCATCCATGGTCTATGCCTCCCTGTTTTAGCATCAGATAACAGAAAAAGATGTACCTGCATCCAAATTGGATGATAGTACATCTTTCCTGTTCTGTCAATTATTTTCCTGTAAGCATTTCCATAAATGATCACATAGAATTACGCCCTCAAAATTTCCGAAAGATTCCTCTGGATTCCCTCTGCCACATCCGGCTTATTCATGGAATAGACATGGATGTGTTTTACTCCGTTAGCCAGCAGATCGATGATCTGATCGGTAGCGTAAGCAATTCCGGCCTGTTTCATGGCTTCCGGATTGTCTCCGAAGCGGTCCACGATATTTTTGAAGCGCTCCGGCACATTACAGCCGGACAGTTTTACGGCATTTTTCACCTGTACGCCACGGGTAATGGGCATAATGCCCGGAACGATGGGTACGGTAATCCCCGCTTCTCTCACACGGTACATAAAATTGAAGAAGATGTTATTGTCGAAGAACATCTGGGTCGTCAGATACTCGCATCCGACATCCACCTTTTCTTTCAGCCCCTGAATATCCGCTTTTTTATTGGCGGAATCGGGATGCACCTCCGGATAGCAGGCACCACCCACGCAGAAGTCACCGTTTTCCCTGATAAAACGCACCAGATCCGATGCATGGGAAAAATCAGGGAACACTTCGCCCTCATAATCCTTCGGCAGATCGCCACGCAATGCCAGAATATTTTCGATGCCTGCCGCTTTCATCTCCGCCAGTGCCGCACGAATACTGTCGCGATCAGCACAGACACAGGTCAGATGTGCCACCGTAGGAACATCGTATTTTTTCTGGATGTCCTGTGCCAGAGCGATGGTATGGCCCTTGGTGCTGCCGCCGGCACCGTAAGTCACGCTCATGTAAGCGGGCTGTAAAGCGGCAATACCCATGGCAGCTTTCTCCACATTTTCAAAATCCGTGCTCTTCTTCGGAGGAAATACCTCGAAGGAAATCGTGGCTGTATCCTTGTTTAAAATATCTCTGATCTTCATACTTATCTCCGTATCTTTCCTTTCATAATCACATAATCACCCTTTATCGTCCCGTAAAAAGATCGGCAGAAAATCCTGTTTTTCTTCTTCCGCCGTCTCACTTTCCGCGATGATATTCCGGATATTCTGCATGCGCTTATCCAGCGCCGCACTCTGCTGGGCACAGTCGTAGAGCTCGTCTTTTAAAAACTTTGCCTGACTTTCCGGGATATTTTTCTTGTACTGCAGCTTATGTTCCAGGCTCGCCCAGAAATCCATGGCGATGGTGCGGAACTGCACTTCCACATAGACCAGCTTCTTCGTGTTCTGTAAAAAGATCGGCACCTGTACGATCAGGTGCAGGCTGCGATAACCGCTCTCCTTGGGATTCTTGATATAATCCTTACGCTCGATCAGGGTAATGTCATCCTGTCGTAAGAAACTTTCCGCCAGCTCGTAAATATCATCCGGAAAAGAGCAGATGACCCGGACACCGGCGATGTCCCGGATATTCTCCTCGATGCCTTCCAGCGTCATGGGAATATTTTTCCGGCGGATCTTCCTAAGGATGCTGTCGTAGGACTTCACTCTGGTCTTGATGCCCTCAATGGGATTGCGGTCATATTCCAGAGAATACTCCTGATTCAATACTTTAAATTTCGTCTCCACCTCCATGATGGCACACTGATAATAAGACATCAGCTCATCCATGGGGCGTTTGTTCTTCTCGATCAGATCCAGAAACTGGTCTGAGAGTAAATGCTGTTTTACAAATTTATTTCTGAGTGTATCCATAGCTTTGGGGTTCTTCCTTTTTATCCTTTTGGATCCATTGGATTTTAAATGCCCTTTTATTATATACATTCTTAAGCTTTTGTGCAATAAAGCGGCGAAATTTGCAAAAGGAAACAGCCCCATCGCACCGAATGGCGATGAGGCTGTCTGTCATATGCTTAGATTGTGGATGCGATGATCTGCATCTTGCCCTGTAACTCTACTTTGCCGTAGCCGTCGGGGAGGATCAGGTGATCGCCCTTTTTCAGGCGGGTGCCGTTCAGGGTACCTTCTCCCTCTACCACGCTCATAAGGACGAAAGGCTTATCCTGCCAGGTCTCTACCCGGTGCTCCACGTCAATGCGGTATACGGTGTAGTAAGGACAGCGGATCAGCTGCTGGATCGCATCTTCCTTCTTCTCCGTATGCACCACACTGTTGTCCGCGGACTTGGCGGGAACGGTGATGACATCGATACTCTGGGCGATATGCAGCTGTCTGGGCTTACCATTGCTCAATCTGTCGTAATCGTATACGCGGTAGGTAATGTCACTGCTCTGCTGGGTCTCCAGGAGTAACGTGCCGCCCTTGATGGCGTGTACGGTACCGGGGTCGATCTGAATGAAATCTCCGGGCTTGATGGGGATCTCACGGATGAATTCCTTCCATCTTCCCTCATGGATCATTTTCTCCAGTTCTTCCTTCGTCTGGGCATTGTGTCCCACTACCAGCGTCGCGTTCTCTTTGCAATCCAGAATGAACCAGCACTCCGTCTTACCCAGAGATCCGTTTTCGTGCACCTTCGCGTATTCATCATTGGGATGCACCTGAATGCTGAGATCGTCCTTCGCATCAATGATCTTGATGAGCAGCGGGAAACGATCCAGTCCCGTATCTCCGAACAGCTCGGGATGCTTCTCCCACAGTTTGGACAGCTTCATGCCCTTATAGGCTCCGTTTCTCACAGTGCCATCTCCATTGGGATGAGCGCTGATGCCCCAGCACTCGCCGATGTCGTCTCCCTCAATGGGGTAACCGAACTCTCTGTTCAACCGGGTGCCTCCCCAGATGTTGTGGGTGCATACCGGCTCTAAAAATATAATATCTTTATTCATGCTTCCTGTTCCTGCTTTCTTTGAATTTGCCCCTTATGTCTTTTATTTATACTCATAACTCTCCGCTGTTGTCAATCATTTCTTTCCCTCACCCCGGATACGATCAGTGACACCAGATAGAACTCCGCCTGATCCTGTGCATGGGTCTCCGTAATTTCCACCCGTACCTGATGCTCCCCGTAAGGCAGGTGTTCTGCCACCGTCGTCAGCTGCATTTTGTCTCCCCAGGTCTCATCGAAGGTTCCATCCAGAACACAGGCTGTCTGCGGATTTCCGTCCACCACTGCCGTGGCAATGGGTGCTGGACCGTCCTTCACTCTGCGATACTGCACGGCGGCACCGGTTCCCCGGAAAGTGAAGTTTAAATAAGCTCCCTTTTCCCCGCTGCTCCAGCCGTTGCGGAAAACATCGGTGATCTCCCGCTGAGGTGTCATGTCTTCCTCAAATCCCCTCTTCTCCGGCAAGGAATTGAAATACTGCAGTCTCTTGCAATGTTCATAGGTATTCTCTGTCAACGGCTCCGGGAAGCATTCCTTCTGCTCCTCCGACTTATCATGGATCACCTTTTCCAGAAAATTCGTGATCACGGATGCCATCAGCTCATGCCCCAGGTCATTGGGATGCAGGAAATCGGCCGTGATCTTCTCCGCAGGCAGTCTTCCCGCTGCCACTGCCGGATAGATACTGTTCTGCATGCTGAGACTCGGCAGATCGTAATGTCTTGCGATCTGTGCATGGTAATATGCCGCACTCTTGCCGGTGTCATAATAGACACTGTGCAGGAGTACCATGGCCGGATGACTGCTACTGCCGTAGATCTGACGTACCAGTCCCTCATAGGTCTCCATATCGTGAGGTGTGCTATGATCGTTTACGGAAAATTCCACCATCACCAGATCCGGCAGTCTCCTGAGCAGATCTTCCTGTACTCTCGCCGCTCCGAACTGGGAATTGGTGGCTCCGATCCCGGCATTCACATAGTCAAATTCCGTGTTCGGGAATATTTTGCGAAGCCAGCCCACCGTTCTGGCCGCATAGCATTTGTCAGCGTCTGTAGCGGCAAATCCCTGAGTAATGGATCCGCCGATGAATCCCACCGTCAGCCTCTCCCCTTTGACTGCACGGTTCAGGAAATTTTTCAGTCTTGTCAGATTGCCGCGATTCAGAATACCGGCCTCTTTGTCAATGATGTTGCCCGCACTCTTACGATCATAAATGCTGTTCTCTACGGTGCAGTAACGTTTCGCCTTATTTTTCAGCGTTTTTCCAATCCGGAAGATTTCCTCCGGCCGGTAACCTCTGGACTCCAGATAATATATACCACTATAAAGCTTGATGGGAACATCCGGATACTTATCCCCGATCATGGCTTCGAACATGATCATAATGTGACCGATCTTCTCCGCCGCAGCCTCCAGATTGTTGTCCAGAAGCAACAGGAATTCATCCTTCTTCACATGGCACACCATTTCCTGTCCCTTCAGGTGCTTGTGGATGTGTGTCCCCAGATGGTAGAGCAGACTGTTCCGCACTTCCTCGGTCATCTTCTCGCAGATCTCATCATACTCCCGGATTCCCAGGAATACCTCCGCATACTGTCCGTCCTGCCAGGGAAGGATCTGTTCCAGCTTCGCAGAAAAGCTTTCCGGTGTCTCCGTTCCGGCAATGACCATGTCAGGATTCTCTGCATCCTTTTCCTGTCCGTTTCCCGCATATTCTTCACGATTCAGATAACTTTCCATCATACGGGTCATGGTGGACAGAATCTCACATTCCGTTTCGGTCCACTGATGCCCCTCCTGGCTGCTCTGGATCAGCGTTACCATGGACAACTGATTTTCCGCATAAATGGGGATCATCAGCCCATCATGATGCATGTAGAAGCTGTGCTCCTTAAAATATTTCTCCAGTTCCGGCCAGAGCCCCGTGTAGAATTCCAGGGAAACCGGTTCTTTCCGTTTACTCCACTCATCATACACTTCCGCTTTCTGCTCTCTGCAACGGAACAGTCCGAAATATTGCAGCTGAAAACGGATTCCCAGTTCGAAAAAGATCTTCTTGAACGCTTCTTTCAGATTCTGTTCCGAAGACATGATACGGAACGCATAATCGAAGATCTCACGCTCAATAAAAATATTTTTCTTACCGGCATCCTCTCGTTTGTTTTCCCGTTCCGTCCCTTTTCGTCCGGAAGTATAATCGGCGTAATTATAATTCTTGTCGTACACACTGAATGCATTTTTACCGCTGTGTTTTACCCGGTATAATGCCTGATCCGCTTTCTGGTACAGATCCTCATAGTTGGTGGCATCCGCCGGATACTGGGAAATTCCCATGCTCAGGGTCACCCGTCTGCCGGACAGCTGGATCCGGTCTGCCATGCGGGAGATCCGCTCCGCTGTCTCCATGGCATGCTGACCCGCATTTTCCCCGCGGCAGAAGATACAGAATTCATCTCCGCCAATACGCCCCGCATAATCTTCCAGTCCCGTGCTGATCAAAAGGACATTGGCAATCTTGATCAGTACTTCATCACCGTACAGATGTCCATAGGTATCGTTGATGGATTTGAAATCATCAATGTCTATGATCAGAAAAGCTCCCTCATCCTTTGCTTCTGCCTGACGGATATGCTTTTCCACAAGTTTCCGCATTTTTGCCTTGTTGTACAGATCTGTCAGGGAATCTCTCTCTGCTTTCTGTTCCAGTAATTCCTGATTTTTCTTCTCTTCCGTGATGTCCAGAGTCTTACCCATGATCTTATAGGGCTTGTGATTCTTGTCGTAGACCGGTATTCCCACATAGCGGAACCAGACAAATACGGATTCATCGCTGACCTGACGGACTTCGTAGCAGATATGCTCGTCTCCGCGGTCCATGGCCTCGCAAAAAGCATCAAAGTTGCCCCAGTCATCGGGATGTACGAATCCCCAGCTGTGCATCTTCTCCTGATAATTGTCGATGACCATATTGGTTGTGCTCCATTTTCCCCCGAGTTTTCTGGAAAGCACATATTTCTTCGTTGCAATTTCATACTCCCACAGCGCACAGTCGGAATTATCCTCAGTGATTTTCCGTCTGATACGTTCTTCTGCCAGCTCCTGTTCCAGCCCTTCCATTCTGGCAAGCAATTCCTCTTTTTCCATCATACGCTGTCTCCATAAGCAAAAAGGACCCGCATTACGCGGGTCCCGTGATTCTATCTTCTACCTTCTTCCGTATCGCTGGTGCTGACCACGCTGTGTTCTTTGATATAGTCAACCACTTCATCGATGGTTGTGAATGCCAGTCCTACATAGCTGTCTGCTGCGCCATAGTAAATGGCGATCTTGCCACTCTCGGAGTCATGGATGGTAGCGCAGGGGAAGCATACATTCGGTACGAATCCTCTCTCCTCATACCACTCTTCGGGAGTCAGAAGGAAATTCTCACAACGATATTTCACGATGGAAGGATTATCAATATCCAGGATCGCTCCACCGATGGAATAGACATAACCGTTACAGGTTCCGCTGACACCATGGTAGAACAGAAGCCATCCTTCGGAGGTCTCGATGGGTGCTGCGCCTCCACCGATCTTTAAGGACTCCCACCATTCGGAGGACTTGCCCATCACGTGTCTGTGTTTCCCCCAGTATACCATATCCGGGCTCTCGCTTACAAAAATATCTCCAAAAGGTGTATGTCCGCTGTCGGAAGGACGGGACAGCATCATGAAATTGCCATGTACTTTTCTGGGGAACAGTACAGCGTTACGGTTGAAGGGAAGGAACGGATTCTCGATTCTCACGAAAGTCTTGAAATCCGTGGTCTTCGCAATACCGATGGCTGCGCCGTAAAAGTCCTGACACCAGATGATGTAATAGGTATCTTCCACCTTGACCAGTCTGGGATCGTATGCGTAGATCGGCATGAAAGGCTTGCCTTCTTCGTCTACGAACTGGATCTTATTCTTGTCGAAATCCCAGTGAATGGCATCCTTGCTGCGTCCTAAATAGATGTAAGGAATACCGTTGACCTGTTCCCCACGGAATACGCCGATGAATTCATTGCCGTAAGGTACTACGGCACTGTTGAAGATTCTGGCAACTCCCTCTACTGGATTTCTGCCAATGATAGGGTTCTCTGTGTATCTCCATACCGGAGCACCGGTATGTCCTTCGGGTTTATCCTGCCAGGGTACATTGGACACGGCAGGGCTGATCATCTTTACTTTACTCATGTTGTCCCTCATTTCTGCACTTTTTATCGTGCTTCCTGTTTTAAAAATGCTTCGTTTTTACGAATGAGCTCACATCTCTGAGCCACACACTCCACGCTTCTTCCGGGATCGGAAGGGGTGTTGAATACATAATCCACAAGCTTATCTATGGTAGTAGTTGCCACATGCATGCGGGTATCGCTGGATGCATAGTAGATAAAGACTTCCCCCTTCTCATTTGCGATAGCGCCGTTGGTAAATACTACGTTTGAAACATCTCCCACTCTCTCATCCCCTCTGGGACCGATCAGGAGGCCTCCGGGCTCTGCGATCACTTTTGCCGGATCCTTCAGATCCGTGGCAAAAGCATAAATGACGTAACGTAAACCGGCTGCGGTATTACGAACTCCATGTGCGATATGTATCCAACCTCTGTCTGTCTTGATGGGGGTAGCTCCCGCACCGTTTTTGGCCTCGGTGATGGTGTGATATTTCCGCAGACTGGTCATGCGTTCTTCATCGATAACTGCATGGGTAATATCATCACACAGTCCAAAACCGATTCCTCCGCCGCTTCCGGTCTCGATGAAGTCATCCATCGGTCTGGTGTAGAAAGCATATTTGCCGTCTACGAATTCCGGATGCAGCACTACGTTTCTCTGCTGGGGAGAACGAAGGGTCTTCAGATTCTCCAGTCTCTCCCAGTGCTTTAAATCTTTGGTTCTTACAATACCGGCAGCCGCTACTGCCGCAGACAGATCATTCACGGAAGTATCCTTGCTCTCGGAGCAGAACACACCGTAGATATAACCGTCTTCATGCTTGGTGAGACGCATGTCATAGACATTGGTCTCTTCCGGACAAATATCATCCAACAGGATGGGATAGTCCCAGAAACGGAAACCATCGATACCGTTGTCACTTTCTGCCACACCGAAGAAAGACTTTCTGTCATTGCCTTCGATACGGGCTACCAGATAATACTTGCCGTTTAATTCAATGGCTCCGGAATTCATGACCGCATTGATGCCCAGACGCTCCATGAAATAGGGATTGGTCTTGGGATTGAGATCATATCTCCAGGTCAGGGGAATATGTTCTCTGGTCAGAACCGGATATTCATAACGGTCGTAAATACCGTTGTAAAAATCAGATTTTACATTTTTACGGGAAAGCAGCTTCTCCTGCTTTTCTTTTTCTATGTAATAACGCTCTAACATCTTTTCATAACCTCCATGCACATTCTGCCGTTATGGTAGGGACATTTCCAGGGCTCCACGATGGGACGGTCGGGGTAGGGGTTTCCTTCCGGATCCACTTCCCAGAACCATTCGGAACCGGGTCTCTTATCGATCACATGATCTCTGATAAATGCCCATTCCTTCTCAGCGGCTTCCAGATATTCCGTTTTCTCCGGCTCTTTTTCATAGCCGTTTAAGAAACCGATCACGGTCTCCGCCTGTACCCACCAGACTCTGTGTACATTCACGACACCTCTGTCACATTCATTGGCCAGGGAATGACCGTCAAATGCCACCTTATAGATCTCTGCGGTCAGGTCTCTGGTGATGGCGTACATCTTCTGGGTCAGTTCCGGATCATCCAGTACCTTGCAGCCTCTGTCGATCAGCCATGCGGTCTCGATATCGTGACCGTAGGAATGCAGATCCAGAATCGTATTGTAATGCTTGTCGAAAAATACTTCCTGTCTGTGGAGCTTCGGATTGTAGACCTTCTCAGCGAAGAGATCCATGATCCACAGAAGACGTCTACGCACCTTTTCATCGCCGGATACCCGGTACAGTTCCGTATAGGCCTCGAAGACATGGAGCAGGGTGTTCATGGTCTTGTCTGCCAGCACACCGTTCTCCGACAATTTCTCGTTGGATTCCGGCTTAAAATCTCTGGTGAATGCCTCCAGATATCCCACCTCATCCATGCAGGTGGTCTCGATCAGGGTAAACAGCTTTTTCGCCAGTTCCAGGGCTTCCGCATCCCCACTGGCCTCATAGTAAGAGGACAGCGCATAGATGCAGAATGCCTGATTGTAAGTATGTTTTGTGGTATCCTTCGGGGTTCCGTCATAGTTTAAGGACCAGTAGATACCGCCGTATTCTTTGTCCAGACAATAGTCTTTCAGGAAAGCATAGCCGTGTTTTGCTTCCTCCAACAGACTTTCGTCTTTTAACAGTGTATATGCGTTGGAGAAGAACCAGGTGATCCTGCTGTTCAGGATACAGCCTTTTTCCGCTTTTTTATCCAGATTCAGATCGTAATCCAGCCAGCCGTAATAACCGCCGAACTCGTTGTCCCGCATCCCTTTCCAGAAAGGAATGATTCCGTTCATCAGATGGTTTTTGATCTCTTCTCTCATTTTCATGGTTTCCGCATTTTTCATGTTCCACACGCTCCTTTGTAATTAACCTTTGACAGCGCCGGAAGTGATTCCACTGTAAATCTGTTTCTGACAGAGCAGGAATACAATCAGGGCAGGCAGCAGAGACATCAGTACACCTGCACAGATCAGATTGTATTTGCTTCCAAGAGGTCCGGTGAAAGTATACAGGGAGGTTGCAACCACACCCAGAGTCCTCTTGTCCTGCAGATACAGACTGGCGCAATAATATTCATTATACACGCCTACGCCCTTTAATACCATAGATGTCACAATGGCAGGCTTCAAAAGCGGAAGAATGATCTTCCAGTAAATGGTAAAGTAGGAAGCTCCGTCGATAAATGCGGATTCGTCCAGCGATACCGAAATATTTTCCATAAACTGGATGAAGATGTAGATGGAGATAACATCCGTACCCATACTCATAATGATGTAACCATACAGATGGTTGATGAATCCGAGGTTACTCATGATCTGGTATACAGAGACCTGCATGGCAATTCCGGGAAGGAGGGTTGCGAACAGGAACAGGCTGCGGATCAGTCCGTTGCCGGGGAACTTGAATCGGTTCAGTACATAAGCAAGCTGTGTTCCCACCAGAATAGATCCTAACAGTACAAATACCAGGATGATTGCTGAGTTGATATAGGCTCTGCCCATATTGGCACGATTAAACGCATCAATAAAGTTCTGGAAGTTCAGCCAGCTCTCCGGCAGGGTCATAACATTGGTGCTCTGATATTCCGCGTCGGTCTTGAATGCTGTGATGACACAGGATACGATGGGCAGTAAAGCCACGAAAGAGAAGAATACCAGGCTGAAATACTTAATGATGATCCAGATCACAGCACCTACGCTGTAATGTTTGCGGTTCATTTTCATCTTTGCCATCTTACACCGCCTCCTTCTTCCATCTTTTTTCTCTTCTGAGACGTTTTCTTCTGGTATATTCCTCGTTGTCCGCATCGGAACTTCTAAATACCAGTTTGAAGAAGAGTTTCTGTAAAATCGTTGCTGCGAAGATGATCAGCAGCAGTACCACGGCCATGGCAGATGCAAGACCTACCTGCTGGTTGGTATGTGCGATCTTATCCATCAATACGAAGTAGGTTGCGGTTCCGCCGCCGCCCTTGGTGATAACGTAAGGAGGATCGAATGCACTCAGGGAACCTGTTATGGACAGGATCACATTCAGAGTAACGATGGTTTTAATGCTGGGTAAGATAATATGTATAAACTGTTGGAATTTATTGGCACCGTCCAGCTCTGCTGCCTCGTACATCTCGGAGTCCACGGACATGATGGCACCGATGAAGAGTACCATGTTGTTGCCGTAATAACGCCATACGGAGGAAGCCACAAGAGAGATATTGTTGATGTTCTTGTCTTTCAGCCAGTACGGAAGGCTTTCTAAGTTAAATCCACACCACTGTAATACGGTATCGAATACGAAACCTCTGGTGTAGAAGAATTTGAAGATAAAACCGATGGCAATACCACTGATCAGGTAAGGGAAGAACATGAATCCCTTGAACATATTGCCGAACTTGGTCTTAAAACTTAAGATAGTTGCCAGGTACAATGCAAGTGCCAGCTGCACCAATGCACCGGCCATGTAATAAAGGCTCAGCTTCAATGCGCTGAAACATTCATCTTTTTTAAATACGTCGATGTAGTTCTGGAATCCTACAAACTGTCTTTTGTCTACCGGGGTAGCATATTTCATTTTATAAAAACTGAATTTTACCATTTCTCCAAAGGGGAGATAGGTGAACACGAACAGCAAAAGCAGGGGAATGATCATGAAGGACAGGATGACGATGGTCTGTTGTCCGTTCCTGCTCTTTACCCATTTTTTCATGCTGAAGGGTTTTTTTGTTTTCTTCATTGTCTCTGCATTCATCGAAATACCTCCATACCCTTCTTTCTTATATAAGAGGGAACCTTTATTTGGTTCCCTCTCAATTTAAGAAGATTAAGTTAGTCGCTTTAGAAACTTCTTATTGCTATTACTTACTGGATCTCTACGCCACAGCTCTCCTGTGCTGCAGTCCACTCTTCGTTCCACTCGTCGATGATCTCATCGTAGGTCTTGGAACCGTCTGCTGCGCACTCAACCAGCTCCTGCATCTTGGTCTCACCGTTGTTGTTGATGTTAAGACCGGATTCTGCATTCAGCTCGTTTAACAGATCCTCTTCGCCTTCGATTGCGGGCTCATCAACTACGAAATCGATACCCTTGAATGCTGCGTAGAAGTCCGGTAATCTGGTATCCTTGATAGCAACGGGAAGTCCGCCACAGTCATAGGAGAAACCGGATTCCTCAGCCATGAACTTAACGAAGCACAGAGCTGCTGCCTGGTTCTCTTCGGTGGTGTTAGCGTTGATACCAAAGCTGTAGTCAGGGCCTACAGAAGCTGCCTGCTTACCGGAAGTTAAGGTGATAGGGAACGGCATGTAAGCGATATCGTCAGCGTTGTCGCCAGCTTCCTTCATCTGAGGAACTGCCCAGGAACCAAGAACCATGCAGGCGATCTGACCGTTGTTGATCATACCCTTACAACCTTCCCAGTCGGTGGTGGAGTAGTCTTCCTCGGTAAGGCCTTCAGCAACTGCATCGTACATTACCTTGTATACGTTGTAAGCGCCTGTTCCGTCGCCGGGATCAGCAAAAGGATTAGCAGTATGTAATAACTTCTGGTTCATGTAGGTGCTGTCGCCGGTAGCACTGCCGCTGATAGCGGGATCCCACTGGCCGCCCATTGCCCAACCGGCTGCGTAGTTGGTGTACATAGGAATGATGGAGCTGTCATACTCTTTGATCTGCTTCAGAGCTGCGATGAAATCTTCGGGAGTCTTAGGCATCTCGGTGATTCCTGCTGCATCAAATACTGCCTTGTTGTATACGATACCGCCGTTAACGCCTGCGGTGTAAGGAACGCCGTATACAACACCTTCGTACATCTGGTTGTAGTAGTTCAGCTGACCGTCCATCTCAGTGGTGGTTCCGATCGGCATGAAGTAGGTGCTCAGATCAGCCTTGTCAACTGCGGGGATCATCATTACATCGCCCCAGTCACCGCCCTGCAGACGAAGCAGTGTGTCACTTGCGTAATCGGTGATACCTTCTACATCAACAGTGATGTTGGGGTACATTGCGTTAAAAGCATCGATATATGTCTGGTAAGGAACTGCTGCGCCGTCCTCCAGCAGGTCGGTACGGTTGGTCAGAACCTTAATGGTTGTGGTAATGTCGGTGTAATCCTCACCAAGAGTAAGATTTGCGTAGTTCAGACCGGTTGCTTCTGCTTCTGCGGTACCAGCCTCGGTAGAAGCTTCTGCGGTTGCAGGGGCCTCGCTTGCTGCGGTGCTTTCAGCAGCGCCGTTGTCTGTGCTTCCACATGCTACCATAGACAGTGCCATGACAGATGCTGTGGAAAGAGCTAAGAACTTTTTCATCTTCATAAGAAATCCTCCTTGTTTTCCGAAGGAAAATCCGAGTCCTCTGACGAGGAGAGGATTTAACCTCCTTAAAATTGTTGTTACATTTGATAGCGTTTACTGTTTTGTAACTTAATTTAATTATACATAATTATATTAATTAAGCATCAACTTTTCTTGTTTTTAGTCTCTCATTCTTGTTCTTTTCGTTATTATCTTCTATTTTCACAAGATTTACACCTCTGTTTTGTACACATTGCACCATTTAAGTTATTATTTTCACTTAATTTAGTTTGTTTTTTTAACTAATTTTGCTTTTTGTCGTTTTATTAACGTTGAAAGGAGTTAAAAAATCGTTTATAATAGGCTTAGGTTAAATTAATTTTCGCCAAAAAGAGAATTCGGAGGGTATTTTCATGAACATTTCCACCACTTTTCTCAATGCATTAAAGCGTACTCCTTCAGATATAGAGGGACAACGCTCCCCGGAAATCCTTTTGGGACAGTTGTATAATATATCTCTGGAGGACAAAGGTTTTTTACTGCCTCTGGCCGGTGGCGAATTCCGCCTCTCCGATCCCTTTTATTATGAATGGAACCCGTTTCCCTCCTATCTGCTGCTCTATACCTTAGAAGGCAGCGCCGCCCTCTCCACCCGGAATACCGAAGTGGTTCTGGATCATGAGCACCTGCTGTTCCTGGATTGCAGTCAGGGATTTTCCCTGCGCCTGTTGCAGGGAAGATGGCGCTTTCAGATGTTTTTCTTAAGCGGAAGGGAACTTCCTTCTTATTATAGCATATTTGAAGCTAATTTTTTCTGTTGTTATCCGATTCCCATCGGTTCCTGCGTCTCCCAACGGATGCAACAGCTGACGAAATTTCCTTTTACCCCGACTCCCGCAGAACAGATGCAGCTTCACAGAGAGCTGACCGGCATGTTCACGGAGTTGATTTTGTCCGCCCTGTCGGTGTCCCGGGATGCCAGGCCCATCCCGACATATCTGCTGTCCATGAAAGCGGATTTCGAGGGAAACTATGCCGAAAGTCATTCTCTGGAATATTTTGAGCAGATCTTAGGCATCAGCCGCTACCGCCTGTGCCGGGAATTTTCCGCCACTTTCCACACTTCTCCGCTGCAATATCTTCAGGAGAAAAAAATAGAAGCAGCCAAATCGCTGCTCCTATCTACGGATGATCCGATCCATGAGGTGGGATCCGCGGTTGGCATTGACAATACCAACCATTTCATCCATCTGTTTAAAAAACACACTGGTGTTACGCCTTTTGTCTATCGGCAGAACGCACCGCAGTCTATACGTGAGACACGCTATCCTTCAACACCACGCGGCCTTCCACCACGGTAACTCCGGATTTGTAATTGTCGCCTATGATCTTCTTGATAATATTATGAATGGCTCTTCTGGCCATCTCACCCATATCTACTTCATAAGTCGTGATACGGATGTCGCTGAGTCCGGGATACAGGTAGTTGTCAAAGCCTACCACCGAAACATCCTCCGGCACACGATATCCGTTTTCTCTCAGTTTCTTAATAAGGAAGCTGGCAGTCAGATCGCAGTTGCATACGAATGCCGTAGGCATATCCTTAGGGATCTGCAGCATGTTCACGGTATCGATCTTGCCCGTCTCAATGTGACGGTCATCCAGCACCCATTCCTTCTTTTGTTCCAGCCCGAGCTCCAGCAATGCTTTCTGATAGCCGAAATAACGGTCCGTAATACTCTCGGTGGCAAGCAGGGTTCCCACATAGGCAATCTTGCGGTGTCCCATCCGGTACAGATAATAGGTCAGTTCATAGGTTCCGTAATAGCTGTTGGAAATAACGGAATCGCTGGCTTCTCTTCCGTTATAATAATCCAGATAGATCACCGGGATGCCGGCTTCCGCATTCAGATGCTGCAGATAAATATCCAGCATTTTACCTATGACAATAATGCCGTCCACCTTACGTTCCTGCACCAGTTTCGGCATTCTGCCGCTCTCTTCCTCCGCTGCACCGATGACCTCCAGCATGGTAAAACATTCTTTGGCCGTAGCTCTGGTGGCTACCGACTGATACATCTGCCAGTAGAAAGATTCATATTTATCCAAAAATCTTTCAGAGATCAGGATTCCGATGTTGTAACTCTTCTGGTTCTGACTCTTCCTTGCCGCCGACGGTTGCTGATACCCAAGCTCCTCTGCAATACTGCGGATCTTCTCCCGGACTTCCTCGCTGACTCCCTTTTGTCCGGACAGCGCCTTGGATACAGTCACCGTGCTGACTCCTACTCTCTCTGCGATATCTGCTAATTTTACTGCTTTTGCCATGATTCCGTACTCCTTATCGCTATTTTTCTATACATTTCCCGATAAATCGTCAATTATATTTCTATATTAGATTTCTTAAAATCTTTTGTCAAGGTATGTTAGCGCCCTATTTTTGCACTTCCGTCAGATGGATCAGCTTACTGCGATAGTCTCCCCACAGAGGTGCCACCAGCAGTCCCGCCTGCATCAGTACATCACCTCCGAAGACTTCCCCGGTCTCCTCGATGCGGTACTGTTTCTCCGGTGTCAGTCCCTTCAGGCGCACTCTTCTGCTGTGGAAATTCGGCCGGGAAAGTACCTGCACGTAAGTTACCAGTGCTTCCGACTGGTCCTTGGATGCCACCATATAGCAGTCGTAATTGCCGTTTTCCAGGAAAGAGGCGATCCGGTAATAATCTCCTCTGCGGATCAGATCGTTGTATTTGTGATACATAGCGGTCTGTGCGGGGATCTGCTGTCTGTCCTCCTCCGGAATTTTCGTAATATCCAGCTCATAGCCGAAGGTGCCCGCCAGAGCCACATGACCTCTGGTCTCGAAAGGTGTCACTCTTCCCACCGTATGGTTCGGGCAGTCCGACACATGAGCGCCCATGGTGGACAGTGGATACAGCAGCATGGTGCCTTCCTGTATTTTCAGTCTTTCAATGGCATCCGTGTCATCGGAGCACCAGATCTGCGGGCTATAATACAGCATACCCGGATCAAATCTCGCTCCGCCGCCGGAACAATTCTCCAGGAGCAGATGCGGGAACTCCGCAAGCAGTCTCTCCTGTAATTCATACACACCCAGTACATATCTATGGTACAGCTCTCCCTGACGGTCCGCGGGCAGTTCCACACTTCCCAGATCTGACAGCTGTCTGTTCATATCCCATTTCACAT